>CAIRNW010000190.1 GCA_903879995.1 uncultured Bacteroidota bacterium | reverse complement strand
AATCCCTGGCATGTATCAAAGAATTAGGATTGGATCCCACTCGTGTTAATGTAAATGGAGGTGCCATTGCAATTGGTCACCCGTTAGGTTGTAGTGGGGCAAGAATTTCTGCTACGCTGCTTTACGAAATGAAACGTCAAAATGTTAAATACGGGATTGCCACCATGTGTGTGGGAGTGGGGCAGGGTGCTGCAGTGCTTTATGAATTAGCTTAACAGCTGTTTGCTTAAAGCTGTCCAGGATATTGTTTCCTGTTTTCCTGTTTGTAAGTTTTTAACCGTGGCCGATTGTGCTGCAATCTCTTTGTCGCCCATAATAATTACCGTTGTAATTTTTTTTCTCTCTGCGTATTTGAACTGCTTATCAAACTTGACGGCCTCGGGATAAAGTTCACAGGATATACCAGCTTGTCTTAATTGTTGCATTTGTGAAAATGCAGCTTTTGCTTCTTCTTGTCCTAAATTGAAAAACAAAACTTGCGTGCTTGACGCGGTGGTAGCGGGAAATAGTTGCAGTTCTTCCAACACATCAAAGATTCGGTCTACGCCAAAGGAGATGCCTACTCCAGGCATATTGGGAACACCAAAAAGTCCAGTAAGATCATCATATCGACCACCACCTCCAATGCTACCAATCTTGACTGAGTCGGGTGCTTGCATTTCAAAGATCACACCCGTATAATAATTTAGACCTCTTGCCAGCGTTGGATCTATTTGAACATTTACTCCTTGTTCTTTTAAAGAATTGTACAAAATGATTAGATCGCTAAACCCTTCTTCTGCAGATTCAGTTTTACCAAGTAGTTGACTTATTTCTTCAAGTAAGTCAAGCCCATTTCCCTTGGCCTGTAGATATTTTTCAATGATACCAACTTGAGATTCGGTTAGCCCTCGCAAAAGAAGTTCGTCCTTGACTTTATCAAGACCAATCTTGTCCAGTTTGTCAATTGCTACTGTGATGGGAACTAGCCAATTCGAGCCTCCACATTTTTCTGCCAGCGCTACGAGTAACTTTCTGTGATTTACTCGGAGGGTGTATTGCGATAATCCTAGCTTGGTGAATACTTGATGTGTAATACAACCCAGCTCAATTTCATTTAATAACGACTTGCTGCCCACTACATCTACATCACATTGATAGAATTCGCGATAGCGTCCTTTCTGTGGTCTGTCTGCACGCCAAACGGGTTGGATTTGATATCGTTTAAAAGGGATGGGCAGTTGCTGATGCCAGGTGGCTACATATCTTGCAAAAGGAATGGTTAGATCATACCGCAAGGCGCGCTCTGTAATTTGTTTACTTGATTTTCCCTGTAATACCTTTTCCCATTCCTCCCGAATTCCTTTTTCTTTATCTGGATTGTCAAGCCCGTTATTTAGAATTTTGAAAATTAATTTGTCGCCTTCCTCGCCATATTTGCCTAGCAGTGTGTCCAGGTTTTCCATGGCAGGTGTTTCAAGTGGTTCAAAGCCATAGCATTCAAAAACACGGCGAATCGTATCCAGAATAAAACTCCGTTTACGCACAACATCCGCACTAAAATCTCGGGTTCCTGATGGAAGGCTGGGCTTTGACATTTTATTTAGTGGCGTTGTGGTTTTGGTACTTTAAAATTAACTGATCACACACTTGGTCCAATAACTCAAAAACTTCATGGAAATCTGGTTCACCCCCATAGTATGGATCGGGAACATCCAGATTCTTGCCTGGATATTGCTCATTTAGCAGTAAATCTACTTTAGAACTGTCGAACTTATTACCCGTTATTCTTTGTATATCCTTCAACACATCTCCCGCCAGGGCATAAATTTTATCGAACTGGTTTAAATCCTCGGTTGTGAACCTGCGGGCTCGTTGCTGCGTGATATCGATCCCATTGGCCAACGCAACTTTTTGAGAGAGCGGGTGAGGAGGATCACCAGTATGATAGTGATTGGTGCCGGCACTGTCAACAACCCAGTTAAGCCCCGCTTTATTTACCTTCTCCTGAAGAATACCTTCTGCCAGCGGGCTTCGGCAAATATTACCTAGGCAAACCATTAAAACTCTCATTGGTGCAAATATAGTTAGCTCCCTTAACCTATTGGTCATTCTACTGGAGCCAAAATTTGTCTAATTTGCCTCCATGGCCATCAATTTTCAAAAAGAGCGAGATAAACAACAAAAGCGTTTGCTGTTGTTGCGTGACGTGAGTATGGGAATTGTAATTCTGGGTGCTGGGTTTTTCTTTCTGCTACGTTCCTGGTTGGTCTTGGATTTTAATCAACGTTATCCCCCCGACCAGTTGGATAAATTATTTGGGGTGGTTTGTTTACTCTACGGTGGATGGCGTGTGTATCGTGGTTATTTGCACACCCGTTCGTCTTCAATTTCCTCTCATGAGCAATAAAAATATTTTTTGGTTATCACTGTTTATCAATGTTTTTAGCGCGTGTACCTCCTATGAGGAGCAGCGAAATCAATTACCCGATACCCCAGACCGGGGACAGATTAAGATTTCAGTAGATGAAACTTTCAAGCCTGTTATGGACGAACTGGTTCAGGTCTATCAATCCAATCACCCCCAAACAAAAATTGACGTAGATTATAAAACGGAGGCGGATTGTTTACGTGATGCATTGAATGACAGCATACGATTACTTTTTGTGACTCGTCGATTGTCGCTGGAGGAAAAGGGGTTGTTGGCCGATTCACTTCGACTCACAGCGCGCAGCTTGGTAGTGGCCCGCGATGCGATTGCCGTGATTGTTCATCCTAACTCTCCCGATACTATATTTTCCATGCAAGAGATCAAAGAGATCCTTACGGGGAAGTACAAGAAAAAGTTAATTCCCGTTTTTGATGGAGTGAAAGCAACCAGCACGGTCCGATTTATTGTAGATTCAGTATTGAAAGGAGACTCGCTCAATCCTGCTGCCATGGCTGCTAGAAGTAGTGAAGGGGTAGTGGACTATGTGGCAACGCATCAGGATGTGATTGGATTTGTGGGTGTGGGTTGGGTGGGTAATCCGGAAGATTCTTTACAAATGAGTTTTTTAAAGAAAGTAAAAGTGGCACATTTGGAGAGCACCGATAAAAAAGGAGCTTATGTGAAGGCCTATCAAGCCAATATTTATGCAAAGCGTTACCCTATGGTAAGAGATCTGGTATACGTACTCAAAGAAAGACACCGTGGTTTAGCAACAGGTTTTGCGCATTTTGTGAGTGGGGAGTTGGGACAACTTATTTTCAGACGAGCTTACCTGGCACCCGCACAGAAGAGGTTAGGGATACGCCCCGTTAAACTCAATGAGTAATTCCGTTATATTTACACCCCTTTTAATGTGAAAGTTTATGATGAATCGTGTCCTTGTTTTGTTTTTTTGTGTAGCCCTGACTGGTTTGGCGGCAAGTGCTCAGTCTATCCAAGAAGGAAAAGCTCATTATTTTGCGCAGCGTTACCAATTAGCCAATGCTGTTTTTCAGCAACTGTTAAAAACCAATCCCGCTGATGCGGAAGCTTTATACTGGGGTGGACAATCAGCCATCAGCCTTGAATTAGATTCCACTCGCAAACCTGCAGTGGCCCGTGCTTGGTACGACAAGGCCATGCAAGTGGCTGCCGCCTCGCCTCTTGTTCAAGTGGGTGCTGGACAAGCAGACCTTTTTGAAAATAAGATCAACGAGGCTCGACAGAAATTTGAATCTGCTTTAACTCAAACACGAACCCGCAAAGGGGATAATGCAGATATTTTAATTGCAATAGCCCGTGCCAACACGGATGCGCCTTTTCATGATTTAGAAACCATTATTGCAAAAATTAATGCGCAAATTGAAAAGGGCGAGAAAAACGCTGAGTTGTATCTGATGCAGGGAAATGCTATTCGTAAAGCAAGACCCGGTGAGGGTGGAGGAGAGGCCTTTAGAAATTATCAAGAGGCGCTCAAGCTCAACCCAACTTACGCCTTAGCAAGTTATCGCTTAGCTCGCTTGTTTGATTCTCAGAAAAACTGGGAAATGGTGTCCCAATACCTCAACGAGTGTGTGCAAAAGGATCCCAATTTTACGCCTGCTTACTACGAATTGTTCTATTATTATTTCTATCGCAGGGATTACGCAACTGCGGAGGAACAGCTTAAAAAATTTATTGCTACTAAGCAGCCTGAAAAAGATATCCAGGACGAATTTCTTTATTCTCAGTTATGCTGGGCCCGTGGTGATTTTAATTGCGCCATCACAAAATCTGAGGCTGTGTTAACAGCACTGGGCGAAAATACCAAGTCGCGTGTTTTTCGATTATTGTCTGACGCCTATTTTCAAGTGGGAGATACGCTACAAAAACAAGGGAATGCTGATGGGGCTGCCACTTCTTTTGCCAATGCAAAAAAGTACAGCGACCGTTTCTTTGGGAAAACAGGGGATGAGGGTGACGCGGTAATTTTATACGATTACCAGTTACGTGCTGAAATATTAGATAAAACAGGAGGCACACCCGAAGAAATCTCAGCTACTTACCTCCGCGCGACCCGGGTTGATACTTTATACAACCTCAAAGTTGATCTTTTGAAGAAAGGGGCTGACCGTTTTAAGGCCAAGGGGGATAGTCTCAGCCGGGTGCTGGAAGGGGTACTCCGTACAGAAGTTATCAAAGTGAAGCCTACTCCCAGCAACCGAGATTATTTTGATGCGGGTTTTGCATTCTATCAAGGTAAAGATTACACCCGTGCTGACAGTATTTTCTCCATTTATGTTACAAAGTATCCAGAGGAATCATTTGGATACATGATGCAGTACAACATTCAACGCGCTATTGACACTTCCATGGAAAAAGGCTTGGCAGTGCCATGGGCTGTTAAGTACCTGGAGTTTCTGGAGCGAGATACTGTTAAGAATAAAAAGAACATTATTGGGGTGGCCGCATACCTGGCAGCTTATCATGCCAATATTTTGAAGGATAAAGAAAAAGCACTGCAATACCTGCGCCGGATGTTGTCTTTGGATCCTACCAATGCGGCCATTCAGCAGAACATTACAGTGCTTGAAAAGGCAGCTGCTACTAAGCCGGAGCCTCCCAAAGAGACGGCACCAGCCAACCAGCCCGCCAAGCCCACTGGAAATAGGCCCTGACCCCTTTAAAACATAAGGTTTTCTGACGCCCTCACCTTAACTTTGCGGCCAATAAAAAAGGGCTATGTTTTATTTGCTGCAGGCAAGTGCTTCTTCTTCGAGTGCAACTACTTATTTGCCCCTTGCTTTACAGGTCCTCATTGCAGTGGGATTGGTAGTTTTTTTGATGGTCCTCACCCATTTGCTGGGCCCCAGTCGTAAGACCTCCGACAAACTTCAAAATTTTACCAGTGGTATTGAATCGCATGGCGATGCCAGACAACCCATGGCTATCAAGTATTTTTTGACTGCTATTTTGTTTGTGTTGTTTGACGTAGAGGTAATTTTCTTTTATCCTTATGCGGTGAATATCCAAGGATTGGGGTGGTCAGGTTTTTGGGCAGTGTTACTCTTTGTTGGTTTTTTTCTTTGTGGTTTTTTATACATCGTCAAGAAGGGTGCGTTGAATTGGGAAGATTAACGGTTTTATGATCAACTGATCGCCTCCCTGCTTGTTAAAATAAAAAGTGTTGAATATGAGTCGTCCGGTTTCTTACAATTTGATTCAAAAGCCACTGGAAAAAGACATCAGTGTGGCTCCCTTACCTGATGGACATCAAGGAGAAGGATTCTTTGCAACTTCTTTGGATAGTGTAATTGGACTAGCCCGAAAAAATTCTATTTGGCCTTTGCCCTTTGCCACTTCTTGTTGTGGTATTGAGTTTATGGCTACGATGGGTTCTCATTATGATTTGGCTCGATTCGGATCTGAGCGGGTAGGGTTTTCCCCACGTCAATGTGATTTGTTGATGGTCATGGGCACCATCGCTAAAAAAATGGGACCGGTTGTAAGACAGGTTTACTTGCAGATGGCTGAACCTCGTTGGGTGATTGCGGTGGGTGCTTGCGCCAGCAGCGGTGGAATTTTTGATACCTACAGTGTGTTGCAAGGGATAGATCAAGTGGTCCCGGTTGACGTGTATGTACCAGGTTGCCCTCCTCGTCCCGAAGCAATTATTGATGGGGTGTTGCGGATACAGGATTTAGTGGGTAAGGAAAGTCTTCGCCGCCGCAACAGTGAACATTATAAAGCGCTACTCAACAGTTACGGAATACAATAAATGATTTTGATCGTATGGCTTTGACTAACCAAATAATACAACAGCGATTGCAGGAAAAATTTGGCGAAAGTGTTGCTGCACTTGTTGACGGTTATGGCCTACTTGAAATTACAGCTCCTCGGGAGTTGAATCTCAAAGTGCTTAATTTTCTTTACGATGATGCGGTACTTCAGTTTCAGTTTTTAACTGATTTAACAGGCGTGCATTACCCTTCCAATAAGGGAAATGAGTTGGCGGTTGTATATCATTTGCATAGCCTGAAAGAAAATGTCAGAATTCGTTTTAAAATATTTGCTCCAATTGAGCAACCTGAAGTATATACCGCTACCGGATTATTTTCAGCGGCTAATTGGATGGAGCGAGAGACCTACGATT
This sequence comes from uncultured Bacteroidota bacterium, assembly GCA_903879995.1. GTDB lineage: Bacteria > Bacteroidota > Bacteroidia > Chitinophagales > Chitinophagaceae > JJ008. The sequence continues at coordinate 2,971 of CAIRNW010000190.1, read as the reverse complement.
TTTTTGGAATTTTATTTGTAGGCCATCCCAACTTGAAGCGAATTCTAAATGTGGAGGAAATGGATTATTTCCCCTTACGTAAAGAATTTCCATTGGAGGATCAAACCCGAATTGATAAAGACGACGAAATGTTTGGACGAGGCGGAACTTTAAAATAAACTGATTGACGCGATAGTATATGAGTGAACAGCATATCAAATTACCCGAGGGCTCCATTGAGAAAACCACCACTACGCTCAACCTGGGACCCACGCACCCAGCCACACACGGGGTGATGCAAAATATCCTGGAGTTGGATGGAGAAAGAATTGTTTCAGCTGATCAAACCATTGGGTATATCCACCGGGCTTTTGAAAAGTTAGCTGAAAGACGTCCGCTTGCCCAAATCACTACACTTACGGATCGATTGAACTACTGCTCTGCACCGCTTAACAATATGGGTTGGCACATGACCTGCGAAAGGTTGCTGGGTGTGCAGACTCCAAAGCGGGTCGATTATTTACGTGTTATCATGATGGAACTGGCGCGAATTGCGGACCATTTGATTTGTAACTCAATCATGGGAGTCGATGCAGGTGCCTACACTGGTTTTTTGTATGTGATGCAGTTTCGGGAATTGATTTATGAGATTTATGAAGAGGTATGTGGCGCTCGCTTAACCACAAACATGGGTAGAATTGGTGGTTTTGAAAGAAACTTCACAGACAAAGCTTTCCAAAAGCTAGAGAAATTTTTAGAGGAATACCCGCGTGCCCTTAAGGAATTTGAGGACATGTTCCAGCGCAACCGAATTTTTATGGATCGTACGATGGGGGTCGGAGGAATTTCTGCTGAGCGTGCGTTGAATTATGGATTTACCGGACCTAACCTTCGTGCAGCCGGTGTTGATTATGATGTACGCGTGCAAAACCCTTATTCCGGTTATCAGGATTTTGATTTTATAATTCCCATTGGCTCTACTGGAGACTGTTACGACCGTTGGTTGGTTCGTGAGCAGGAAATGTGGCAGAGTTTGTCGATTCTCCGTCAGGCGTATCAAAAAATTCAATCTTTCAAAGGAGCAGAGGCAGAGGTATATCATGCAGATACACCGGCCTATTATCTCCCTGAGAAAAAGGATGTGTATACCAAAATGGAAGCCCTGATCTATCACTTTAAGATTATCATGGGTGAAACTGAAATTCCTGCTGGAGAAGTATATCACTCTATTGAAGCAGGTAATGGTGAGTTAGGATTTTATTTGATCAGTGACGGCGGACGTTCGCCCTACCGATTACATTTCCGCCGACCTTGTTTTATTTATTATCAGGCGTATGAGGAGTTGGTCAAAGGTTCTATGTTGAGTGATGCCATCATGACCATGAGTAGTTTGAATTTGATAGCTGGAGAAATGGATGCTTAAAGTATAAAGATGAAACTAAGTTTTACGAGCGAGCAATTACAGGAGGTACAGCGGCTCATTAGTCGTTATCCTGAGGGACGTGAAAAAAGTGCCCTCATTCCTATTTTGCATTTAGCCCAAGACACATTTGGAGGTTGGTTAAGTACGGATGTAATGGATTATGTAGCCTCTTTACTACAATTGAAGCCTATTGAAGTGTACGAGGTTGCTTCTTTTTATTCTATGTTCAACCTTTCTCCTGTTGGAAAGCACTTGTTGGAAGTATGCCAAACAGGTCCATGTATGCTCAACGGAAGTGATTCGATTGTAGAATATATCTATGAGCGATTGGGCATTCGTCCTGGTGAAACCACAAAAGATGGTCAGTTTACTTTGAAAACAGTGGAGTGTTTAGGGGCCTGTGGTTATGCGCCAATGTTACAATTGGGAGAACACTACAAAGAGCATTTGACTAAAGAAAAAATTGATGCGCTGATCGAATCTTGTTATGCAAAATCAGCCGCACTAAATTGAATTAACGAATGGGAAGAAAATTATTATTAGAAAAAGCACACGTCGAAAATATCCGCTCTTACGAGGTTTATCGAAAAGAGGGAGGTTATCGTAGTGTGGAGAAAGCGCTTAAAACGCTATCACCAGATCAGGTAACTGAAGAGGTTAAAAAAAGTGGATTGCGGGGTAGGGGTGGAGCGGGATTCCCTACTGGAATGAAATGGAGTTTTTTAGCTAAGCCAGAAGGTGTTCCCCGTTATCTGGTGGTGAATGCAGATGAATCAGAGCCGGGTACTTTTAAGGATCGTTATTTGATGGAGTTCATTCCGCATTTACTAATTGAGGGAATGATCACCTCTTCATATGCGCTGGGATCAAACCGGTCTTATATCTATATCCGCGGTGAATATGCCTGGATCACCCATATTCTCGAGCAGGCCATTGAAGAAGCTCGTCAACACGGCTGGTTAGGAAAAAATATTTTAGGTAGTGGATTTGATTGCGATATCTATGTGCAACGTGGTGCAGGTGCTTATATCTGCGGTGAGGAAACTGCTTTATTGGAGTCATTGGAAGGTAAACGCGGTAATCCACGTATCAAGCCTCCTTTCCCTGCTGTAAAGGGGTTGTGGGGTTGTCCTACCGTAGTGAACAACGTAGAAACTGTTGCTGCGTTAGTGCCCATCATTAATGAAGGCGGTGAGGAGTATGCAAAAATCGGAGTTGGAAAATCTACAGGTACCAAACTTATCTCCGCATGCGGCAATATCAATAAGCCAGGCGTTTATGAAATCGATATGACCATATCGGTGGAAGAATTCATCTACTCTGATGAATATTGTGGAGGTATACCCCAAGGAAAAAAACTGAAAGCTTGTATTCCGGGCGGTTCTTCCGTTCCTATTCTTCCGGCCAACTTATTGTTGAAAACAGCCAAGGGTGAAACACGTACGATGAACTATGAGAGTTTGGCGGACGGAGGATTTGCTGCTGGCTCCATGATGGGTTCTGGTGGTTTTATAGTAATGGACGACAGCCAGTGTGTGGTTCGTCATACCTATACACTTGCGCGTTTTT
>CAIRNW010000189.1 GCA_903879995.1 uncultured Bacteroidota bacterium | reverse complement strand
TGGGGAATTCCATTTAATCGTAACAGCTTTCAACAAACAGAGGCAGATCTACAAGCCACCTACTTTATAAGAAAACTAAAGGTGAGACATAGCAATAACTTACTTTTTGCAGATGGCGTAAGCTTCAGGCCTTTTTCACAAGATCGAATTCCAAGACCCATTCACCGGCTCACTCACCAAACCAGTATTCAACAAAACCTGGGAAATAGAGCTGAATTAAAAATCCTAGCCAGATTTAATCAAGACAGATTTCAACAGGAGTTTTCCGTGCGTAATAATGGAGTAATCATTGATTCATACGGTCGTGAATTAAATAATGAGTTGAACATACAGCCAACTCTTTTCTTTCGCCTTTCTGAAAAAATACGATTGTATACAAGAGGATACCTAACTAGTTACAGTGGTGATCAAAGGCTTCGTTTTGTCCAAAAGCCTGATAGTAGCTACCTGGACCGTTTTGAACAACGCTTATTTCGTATCGAAGAGCAGATAGACATCAAAAAGAAAAATCATACGATTACAGCCGGAGTTGGCTTCCAAGTAGAACAAGCCAACTCAACCCGATATGATGCGCTAGCAAATCAAAAGCAAAACAATGTTAGCTATGCTTTTGCACAGTGGGAATTAAATGCCGGTGAAAAATGGATTAGTATTTTAGGAGCAAGATATGATCATCACACGCTTTTTGCAGGTGCTGTAACCCCTAAATGGTCCTTGCGGTATCAAGCTAAACCAAATCTTTTCTTTACAGCCTCGGTTGGACAGGGTTTTAAAGCACCTGATTTCAGACAACTATATTTAAATTTTACAAATACGGTAGCAGGAGGTTACTCCGTTTTTGGCACACAAGATGCTATCCGAGTGATCAATGAATTAAATCGACTAGGACAAGTCGCAGAACTTAAACCCGATTTCACAAATCTAACTTCACTTCGTCCAGAGCATTCTACCGGGATTAATGTGAGCATGCAGTATAATCCTACTCCGACAATCAACACACAACTCTCGATATTTAGAAACGATATTCAATCCTTAATTGATGTTCGGCAAGTTGCCACCAGAACTGACGGCTCGCAATTGTTCAGCTACCTGAACGTCAATCGCGCCTTTACAAAAGGGCTCGAAACTTCATTGCAGTGGCAAGCACATAAAAACTGGTCGATCAATAGCAGTTATCAACTTTTGTTGACTGGCGATAAAGAAGAGTGGGAGCAAATCCAACAAGGAAAAGAATATGTGAGAGAATCAAATGGAAGCAGTCGAGTCATGAATAAAAAAGATTATGTCGGCCTGCCAAACAGAAGTAAACATCAAGGGCAACTCAAAATTAAATATGAGGATGGGGAAGCCCGTTATGCATTTATACGCCTACTATATCGTAGTCGCTGGACCGTAGCAAATAGTAATGGCAATGGAGTACATGATATCCAGGATGAATATGCCAATGGTTTTATACAACTTCATATTGCCGGAGGGTTCCCAATAAATAATACTATTTCACTTCAGGGAGGAATAGATAACCTATTGAATTATCAGGATATTTTTTACCAGCCTAACCTAGCTGGCAGAACGGTATTTATTACTATACGGTCAAAATTCGAATCGAAACAAACTAAAAAAATTAATCATCCTTAAATAAAACACGTATGAGAATCATTCTTCTTGCTGCGGCTGTACTACTAAGTATTACATCCTGTGAAAAAGACAAGCTGCCAAAAACTATCGATCAAAGAGCGTATGCGGTTGAAACAGTTGGTAAAATCACAACCGTAAAAAATCTGCCGGCTGATACGATCATTGGAACCAATGCGATGGGACAACCTGTAGGAGCTGGTCGATACAGTTTTTTCAGTTTGGAAAGCGGACAATGGATTCCAAACGCAGATTCAAACTCCACTCGCTGGGACCTTGCATTTGCAGGAACTACCCTTCGAATCAATAATGCAACCAGCGGACCGGGCGCAGGTGGAGCCTTTGTTTTCAATGGAACATTTGAGTCGCTGCTAAGCGTACCTACTGACTCTGTATTTCGTATCGATAATCATCCGGTTTCCTATGCAATTACGCGTGGCTCAGGCAGAGCATGGTACACCTATGATGGCCCAACAAATTTATTGACACCCATTCCTGGTCGTACACTGGTAATTCGAACTGCTACTGGAAAATTTGCCAAAGTAGAAATACTCAACTACTATCGAGGAGGTCAGACACCCTCTGCCACTGCTCCAGATAGCATCAAAACACGAGATCAACGGTTTCTACATTTCCGATATACTTACCAGGGAAATGGCACTAGACAATTTTAGATAATAAGCAGGGAGTAAGGACCAACTATAGTTTTGTTCTTACTCCCAAATTGCTTCTTCTTTTATCAATAACCATGCAGCATATTGAGGGCCATAATGCGCATCAATAGCACCACGCCGAATTTTTAGCGTTGGTGTAAAAAACCCATTTGCAATAGTCCATTCATCACGGATAATAATCAGCTTAGCAATTTGTTCATGATATTCCAGACCCTGATTAACTTGTTGTCGTATCGATGAAAGCACTAGTTGCAATTGATCACGATCGTCTCCTGCCTCCGGATTAAGCATGCATAAAGCGAGTGCGTGCGATTCACCAGATCCAACTACACAAGCTTGGCTAATAATGGGGTGCTCTAACAGTTTTTTTTCAATAGGAGCAGGAGCCACATACTTTCCTTTGCTGGTTTTAAATAAGTCCTTAATTCTTCCGGTGATTGTCAAATAGCCGTCCTGATCGAGTCGACCCTCATCGCCTGTTTTTAAAAATCCATTTTCAAAACAAGCTGCCGTCATTTCAGGTTCTTTGTAATAGCCAAGCATGTTTGCAGGGCTTTTTACCATTACTTCATTATCTGCACCCAAAAAAAGTTCAACCCCGCTGTAGGACTGACCAACCGTACCAAAACGAGCCGTGGGTTTTCTATTAATGGTAGCAAGGGCCATGTTCTCAGTCATACCATAGGCCTCCTGAATTACAATGCCGAGTTTTGAAAACCAAACTGGTAATGAAGGATGCAAAGGAGAGGCACCAGAAAGTGCATACTTTACACGAGACAAGCCCAGTTTTTTTCTCATTAACTTTTTTAATACGCCACCGATTAATGGTATGCCAAATAAAATATTCAATTTTTGCTGTGGAATTTTCTTGAGAATTTCTTCCCGAAATTTTTCCCAAATTCTTGGCACTGCTAAAAAGATAGTAGGCTGTGCTGCTTCTAGATCACGAGAAAACGTAGCAAGCGACTCAGGGAAATAAATAGTTCCACCTGTAAATATTCCACAGTACTCTACTACCATTCGTTCAGCTATATGACTTAGTGGTAGATAAGAAAAAAATACTTCGTCCTTCAATTCCTCCCCGAGTGCATCCATCACCGTCAATAAACTAAAACTATGCGCATAATGCGTATGCATCACCCCCTTTGGATCGCCAGTTGTTCCAGAGGTATACAGAATGCAACTAAGTGATTGAGGGTCGGGAATTAGATTTGTTGAAATTGGATCAGCATTTTTTATAAAATGATCCCAGGATTCACAACCAGACCAGACCCAATGAGGAAAATGGATACAGCGAACCGCGG
>CAIRNW010000188.1 GCA_903879995.1 uncultured Bacteroidota bacterium | reverse complement strand
TTTGGGAGCCTCTTACATAGGATTGTTGTTTTTAGAAAGAGAAAAAAAGATTTATCTGGAAAGTCCAGGTGTGCAACCCGATCTGGAAGGCGAAGCATATGTGGTAGGCCGTTTATTAAAACCAGAAGCCAGAAAAGATATCATTGAATTTTTAGCTGCTCAAAAAATTCAACCCACTTCCATGATGGACATCAGCGATGGTCTTAGCTCTGAGATCTTACATATCTGCAAGCAAAGTGAATTAGGCTGTGTACTCTATGAAGAAAAAATTCCAATTGCAGAAGCAACAAAACAAGCAGCATTTAAATTTGAACTGGATCCTACAGCTTGTGCATTAAGTGGTGGTGAGGATTACGAACTCTTATTTACAATTCCACAATCCGAATACGATAAGCTGGTTCTCAATGAACAAATTAGTGTGATCGGATATATGACCGATGCGGAACAAGGCGCCAAATTATTTACAAAAGGCGGCAGCAAGTATCCCATCACAGCACAGGGGTGGAACCATTTGAAAGAGTAAATACTCTAAGACAAAAGCACAGATGCGGGTATTTGTAACTTCTCATGAAAAAGCTTAGCCAAATCTAATGTTAATGGTTTCTTCTTGTTTAATATAGCAGAAACATATCCCTTACTTCCTACTTCCCCAACAAGGTCTTTATTCCGCAAACCTTGCTCTCGCATTTTTTCCTTTATCACTTTAATGGGATCAGGTTTGGGTATTTGATAATGAATATCCTCGTAATGCTTGATAAGTAATAGAACCAGTTGAATCTTTTCACCTAAAGGAGTTGTAGGCTTAACTCCTTTATCTAACTGGACTGCTACCCAGTTCAAGTAACTCAAATATTGCTTTTTTGTTTTTATTAGTTGTGGAGACATCTTTTATCTTTTATACTCAACCAGTTTGACATTTATTTTATTATACTCACTATGTGTACCAAACCACTTTATTTGAACAACTCGGTAATCAAACACTACGCGCACTACCAGCCGATAGTGATTACCGCAAATATTGAAAACCACGCGATTGTCTCCTACCAAGCTTGCACTACCATACACTTGCTTAAGTTCATTAAAGTCTTTGAACGAAGCATTTAGTATTTCATAATACCACTCATATAAAGAATTTGCAGCACGGGGATACTTGGCTGCAAATTGTAAAATGGTATTTCTGGCAATAACATTAAACATTACAAAATTACAAAAGTTTACTAATAGTAAACTTTTTGATTTCTTATTTTTTACTCGCGTTTGAAACGAATTAAACTGATTTGAGCTTTGTGAACAAGTGAAAAAGAATTCATTTGCTGATGATTATGCCCCAATTGTGGCTTGAAAAACACTATTCAGCTTTGATTAACAAATTGTCGATTTGTCTCTTATATCAATTTTTTTTAAATTGATATAAATTTTTGCAATGAAAAGCAAGCTTGCTTTTATACTAGGTGTAATGATGATGCCTATAGTGGTCATGGCACAGCCCCGCCGCATCAATAACGAATTAACCGTAGCCGAAATTCAGAATATCAAACTGGAGTATATCCAGCAGATAAGAACTGCAAAAAAAGATACCTCCTATTTTGCGATCATTACCATTACTGATGTTAATCCTGTTACTGTCAATACAATAAACCCGTTGGGAAATAAACGAGAAATTAACCTACTTACGGAAAAGGATTTCATCACATTTAAAAGTAGTATTGATAAAGCAATCACTACCATAGATACAAAAGATAAAAAAGGATTTAGTGGCGGGCGATACAATGAGTATACTATTGAAACACAATTTGATGCTACAAATAACCGCTTTCGTGCTAAGTTGACGCGTGACCCAATTGGTATTTACGAGGGAAAATTTACTTACCTCTACTTAGAGGACCTTTGTAAGATTTCATCTTGGCTATCCACTATTGATATGGAAAAGTCTACACTTTTACCAATGCGCAATCCAGTTATACAAACAGATTTGAATAGTGAAGCTGCCAAAGCCCCACCAATTGCCAAACAATATCAGCAAGAGGTAAAAGCTGGAAGTAGCGGAACCAACAAAGAGCAACTCGTTAAGATTGTTGGGAAATGGTATAACCAGGTACTTCGAAATGATTATAAAAATGGGGGCTATGAGAGCGGGTCTACCGGGGACTATGAGCCCGTACGGATAAATGAAGATGGTACTTGGTTATATTATGGAAAAAGAGGCAAGTTATCCATTACACCATTTACAACAGCCGATGCACTAAAATGGAAGATGACCAAAGAAATTCCAAAATGGAAACTCACGTTTCATGATTTTTCAAACGGGGACGGGGAAGGTTATTTTACAGTTGACCCCGCTGGTAATCCAATACATGTGGTAATTAAGTTCAAGATTTATGAGCCTCGAGAAGGATATTGCACCTGGACTCAATATCGCAGAAGCTAATATTCAGTAGCAATCCCAAACTTATCCCCATCTTTTAGGAATGGCAGAGATTGTCGGATCTCAGTAAGTCTTTCTTTGTTCAGCGTGAGCGTACGCATTGCTTCTTGATCTTTTTGGGCGAACAAGATCTCTCCTAACGGATCAATCACCATACTATCCCCGCTGTGATAAATTCCTTTTCCATCATCACCAATTCTGTTCACACCAATTACATAACACTGGTTTTCAATGGCACGGGCTTGTAGCAGTGTGATCCAAGCTTGTCTTCTTTTTTCTGGCCAATTGGCTACATACACCAGTACATCATATTCAGGTTGGTCATTACTGGTTTGTTGCCGAGCCCATACCGGAAAGCGTAGGTCATAACAGACCTGCAGATTGAACCGCCAGCCATTAACAGTAGTAATCAATCGCTTATTACCTGCGGTATAATGTTGATCCTCTCCCGCAAAAGCAAATAAATGACGCTTATCATAATAACCGAAATCACCAGTAGGCAACATCCAGATCAATCTATTAAAATAATGTCCGCCTTCTTCAATGATTAAACTTCCGGTCAAAATCAAACGATACTGAGTTGCTATTTTTCGCATCCATTTCAAGGATTCACCCTCCATATTTTCCGCCAATTGGGAAGGGTTCATACTAAACCCCGTAGTAAACATTTCTGGTAAGAATACCACCTGTGTTTTTCCGGCAAGTGATGCTATTTTTTCTTCAAAATGCTGCCGATTAGCCCCCTTATTCTCCCAATGCAGGGTGGTTTGTATCAAAGAAATTGTAATACTTGACATACGATTAAAGTTTAGAAACAATAGAACGAACCAGCGTGGATTCAAACCCACGACCGACCAGATAATCAATTGTTTTTTTCTTCCGAATTATATACTGATACTGCTTAAGTGATTCATACTTTTTAATAGCCTGCGCCTCCAAAACCTTTTGATAATCCTCTTCTTCGATCTGCTCCAGGGCCTTTCGAATACAGTAGGCACTGACCTTTCGTTGCTGGAGTTCCAGCTTAATACGAATTCGTCCCCAATGCTTGGCCCTCCATTTTCCTCCAGCATAGGCAGTGGCAAAGCGCTCTTCATTCAAATAATCGTCCTGAATCAGTGCGCTAATCAATTCATCATGAGTCCGGGAAGGACACCCCAGCTGAAAGAGTTTTTCACGGACTTCCTGGTGTGAACGCTCCTGATATGCACAGTAATGACGCAGTTTTTGTAGTGCCTGTTCGGGAGTCAATGCCTTTTTATACATCCCTCCAAATCTACCATAAAATCAGTAGTTTCGCCATCAACCTATCAATAGAAATGGTATGAAATTCATTGCGAATTCCTCAGTGCTTTTGAAACAGCTGCAGCATATTTCAGGCGTAATCAACACCAATACAGTTTTACCCATTCTGGAGGACTTTTTGTTTGAGGTAGAAAAAAATAAGTTGACGGTGGTGGCTACCGACCTGGAAACGGTGATGCGAGTGCAATTAGATATCGAGGCTAAGGATACCGGAAAGGTTTGTATTCCTGCACGCATCCTGATGGACTCTTTAAAGAATATTGGCGATCAACCACTCACCTTCAATATCGATAAGAATTTTGCCATTGAAATTACTAGTGACAATGGAAAATATAAAGTGATGGGCGAAAATCCGGATAACTTTCCAAAAGAACCCAGTGCCGATGATACCACTTCTTTTGAGATGAGTGCAACGGCATTATTAACCGCCATCAATAAAACATTGTTTGCCACCAGCAATGATGACCTCCGTCCTGCAATGACAGGTGTATTTTTTGAATTAGACAAAAAAGGATTTCAGTGTGTGGCTACTGACGCACACCGATTAGTTCGCTACAAACGCATGGATATCAAATGTCCAAAAGCTGATTCTTTTATTGTTCCCAAGAAGCCCTTGAATTTGGTTAAAGCGGCAATTCCGGATACCGAGCAAGCGGTGGCAATTAATTATAACAGTAATCATTTATTTATTCGTTACGGTACCACTCAAATGAGTTGCCGTCTTATCGATGCCCGTTTTCCTGACTACAAAGTGGTAATTCCTACGGGTAACCCTTACACGCTAACAGTAAATAAAGCTGCATTTCAAAGTGCGCTGCGTCGGGTAAGTATTTTCAGTAATAAAAGCACCAATCAGGTGGCATTGAGTATTACGGGTAGCGAGTTACAATTAGCAGCCCAGGATGTTGATTTTAGTTTTGAAGGGAACGAACGCATGAAATGTCAGTATAACGGAGAGGATCTGGTAATTGCATTCAATGCCAAGTTTTTAATTGAAATGCTAGGAGCTACGGAAAGTGAAGAAGTGATGGTTGAACTTTCTACGCCAAACAAAGCAGGTATACTGCGTCCTTCAGAGACTACGGAAAACGAAGAACTCCAAATGTTGGTGATGCCATTGATGCTCAATCAATAAACCTTTTATCATGTGGCCGGAGTGGATAAACTACTTTCAAGATCTTGAGCAACGGCCTGCCGAAAGACTAGCCCTTTTAGTCGGAGGACTTTTATTCTTTTGGATACTCGAAGGAGCTATTCCACTAGTTCAGCTTCCTTATCAAAAAGGTAAACTGAAACATGCGGGTAT
>CAIRNW010000187.1 GCA_903879995.1 uncultured Bacteroidota bacterium | reverse complement strand
ATGAAAGTAAAACCGCGCACACTTGGTCAGGCAAGTAGAATTTCTGGAATCAACCCAAGTGATGTACAAATACTAATGGTGTACATGGGTCGATAAAAATTACGCCTTCTTTTTTTGCTCTCGAGTCGTAAGCGTATTGTTAACCGTTCCTTCAACTTTTCCGCAACATTTTGATGAACCACAACTACAAACAAAGGGCTCCATGGTAGTGTCAAGAAAGTTTGCATAATCAAGCGTTAGCTCTTCGTGTGCTTTTACAAATCGAGTAGTTACAACATTAAGTCCATCAAAAACGCTGTTTGCATCACAACTATGGTTCTGTGGGGCCCACTCTGCAGGATTGTTGTCCCACAAAATGTAAACTTCTTCGCTAATTGGATAAGCATATCGACGAAAAAGCAGTTTTTCCTCCTCGTTCCAATTTTGATCTACTTCTCGTTTTGTAATAAGGCGCTGTGAACGCCCTTCGCCAACAAAAACAACTTGCCCGGCCTGTAAATCTTTTTTTGCATAAATGCCATAGCCCGCAATCGAGTTTCCCTTCATATAGAAAGGCCGTTGTTTTCTGGCATGACGGGCAATACCCTCTGCAATGATGTGTTGCAGAAAACCCGATTGACCAACGGGATCATATTTCAACACAAAATCTGCCGAACCCTCGTAGCCATCGGTATAAAAGACAGAGCAGGTGAGGTTCATCTCTAAAAAATATATATTTCCTTCTTTGTCTACACGAAAATCCAATCTACCATACCCGTGCCCGCCGGCTGTTTTAAATATTTTTTCACTTGCGGTACGTAGCTTTTGCTCTAGTGTTGCATCAGTGCAAGGAATATTGGCGCTCGGGTGTAGTTCAGAAGTTTTTAAAGAATACGTTTTGAAAGATTTCCCCGATGGAAAAATATACTCTACTGGTTTAAAGCTGGTGCAACTCTTGCCATCTTGATTTGCGGCCACTAACACCGTGAACTCACGACCCTCTATATATTGCTCTATTAACACGTTGCCATAAAGGGGTAACAGCTCTTTGCACTTTTTTTCCAACGCTTCTTTTTTGTTAACCAGCGAATCTTCGTTTACACCAAGACTATCGCCTGCGTGTGCTGGTTTAACAAATAGTGGAAACTGTAATTCTGCAGAAACCGTTTTCAGGTCTTCTTCCTTTTCTATTAATACATAAACAGGTGTGGGTACGCCCTCGCAATAGGCCACATACTTCAGTAACGTTTTGGGTAAATCATAGGTTGCCGAAGAAGGGCCGGTGAAAGGAAGGTTTAGGGATTCAAGCGCATAAATAACATCAACGCCGGGAACTTCCCACTCTGGATAGCCCTCACAAAGATTTACAAATATGTCATAGCCCGCCTTTGACAACTCTTTGAGTTGTTTATAGGTGGTTAACTTGTTTAAGAATATATGGTCTACGGTGTCATTGGGAAGCAGGGGCGAAAGGTTGCGTGGTGGATCATAGTTTTTATAGTCCACGCTTGTGGTTGAATAATCGGGCTGAAGTACGCAAACCTTCACAGTACTGCTTTTGTTTTTCTTTTGATGGGCTGCGGCTGTTTTTGTGCATGACGGCGAACCGCGTCTTGTAAAATTTCAAAAATCACTTGTGTATAGGAAACCTTGGATGCTTTTAATATAGCACCGATGGAAGTATAGTCTTCGTCTTCGCTTAATCCACATTGCGCATTTGCCTCAAGCACATAGAGTTTTCCAGTCTGGGCATCCTGACGAATATCAATTCTTGTGTAGCCCTTTCCTCCTAATGCGATGTATGCTTTTTTGCTAAGCATTGTCAATCTTCTACGGAGTGATTCTGGTGCCGGAGCATACTCATAAAAATTTTCGTTGCCCGGCATTGGGGATTCCGCTTCGTAAATTTCCCAAAGCCGATCAAAAGATAGAAAGCGTTCCGTTGGAGGCAGAGATGGGTGAAAATGTCTTTCAACCGGGGTATAGACTTTGCAGTTTGCGGGGTCATCTGAAGAGCCCGTAATAAAAGTGGTGAACTCGGGACCCGTGATAAATCGTTCTACAAACAATCCGTCTGCTTGCAGATTCCATCCCCGATATCCCTCGGCCAATTCCTCTAGTCTGGTTTTTAACTCTTGCTCAGAGTGAACAACGTTTTTAACGGATACGCCCATGCTTCCGCCCGAAACTGCTGGTTTTAATAAAAGAGGTGTTCCGACACGCTGACAAATTCCACGAATTGATCCGGGCTTCCCGGAAATAATTCGCCAGGGGGAATTGGATACGCCTGCTTTATCAAACACCTTCTTCATGGGTATTTTAGAAGTAGTGATTGTATAAAAATGCCTGTCGGCACCCGTGTAGATCAGCTTGTGTTTTTCTAGCTCATCAATAACAGAAACACCCGGGGTACCATTCACTTCGTCACCATCACAAAGGTTTAAGACCAATGCACTTTTGACATGTGCTGATTTGCTGATTTTCTCTATTGTTTTTTTAAAACCCTTCATGGTTACCGGAACCCACTCCCATTCGATGTTTAGTTCAGCAAAAACGCGTGTATACTCTTGTATGCTGTGTGTAAAGTCGTAATAGTGCGCCAGATTAGGGTCGTCTGTTTCAAAGTGTGGTGCTAAAACCCAAACCTTGTACTGTTCCGAAATGTTTTTAATTACCGTGGGGTTCATCCCTCTTGATTTCTTTTTCCTGCTATATAAAGGTTTAACCGATAGGCTGCTGCTTGTTGGGGGCTCAGATATTTTGCACCTTGTATTATCCCCAAACATTGTTGGCTTCCACAATTACACACAAAGGGTTGACTCATGTCCCACTCAGAAGAGGGATAAAAAAAAGAAAGCTCCTCTTCGCATGCAATGTCCCTAAGCGCAATCACGGCTAGATGGGTAGTATCAAAAAAACAGTTGGGATTACAGCTATGGTTGATGTATTGTAAATACTCGGGGTTTAACATGATGTGCTGGTTGTCGCCCAGCTGCACGGTTAAATAAGAAGGGGCGGCGTGATCTTCACCTGCCGCAAAAGAAGAAATCACTTCACCAGCACCAAATTGGCGTCCGGCAAAAAAAGCTTTTTGTCCAGAAGCAACATCTTCGCGCACTTCACCAATACTTGTTGAAATAACAAGTCTGTAAGATTGAGTAACAGGAGTTGTTTGCAAGGGTTAGTAATCTGCCTGTAAGTTAGATTGCTATTGAAAGCAATTGATCATTAAAATCCTAATGTGAATAAGTCGGGAACAAAGATGGCTGTTGGCCTCAGGTAGTTGTTCGTTTAAATACCGGAACCGTACTGCATGGTTCGCCATACATTAATGATCGTACCACGGGTCGGAGTATTTTGGTTGCTTCCAGGTATGCAAAGTCACCAATGGGGGTATCGCCACAACCCTTGATAATTACACGCTGATCTTTATAATCTTCGGGATTAATTGTTTGAAGATTTCGAAGAAAAATCTGTTTGCGCATTTCTTCGGGAGTAGCAAGACTCAGTTCCTTACAAACAGGCTGTAAATAAGATGCCACAAGCATAAAGGCCCAGCTGGGAATTATTGCGTCGGCAGAACAAATAACCGAAACCATCTTGTTTCGGTAAGCCTCCCAATCTGTTTTTTTTAAAGACTCCCTAAACTCTTTCTCCTTAACTATCATACCCATAAACAGATAGTCCTTTAAATCAAGGACCACAATCTCTTCTTTGGGGTACCAGGTTTCGAGATCAATGGTGATGAGTCCGCTTTCTGCAACCTTGTTTACAAACTCAGCCATATGGTGGGTTGATCAATATCTTTCCTGACGGCGATCCTTAATGGTGGCCGCATTTCTCAAAATAGAAACCGGATTGTTGGGGCTGTATTGGTTGGAGTACGCCTGTTTTGCTTGTTGATAGCGAGACTCGCGCTGTGTAATTACATCTCCATCCATCACAGGTGTGCTGGAAAGGTTCTCCACTTTTACCACAAAAACACCGCTCAATCCCTCAATTACTGCGGGAACCACCTTTCCTTGATTAGCAACATTAAATGCGGCTCCAGCAACCCGTGGTTCATATCCAAAAGGGAGAGACCCCGTAAATCGTATACTATCCGCTACTTCGATTTGCTTTCCACCCAGTGCGGTTGCGGCCGCCTCAAGCGTTGTTACTGTTCCAACTTTTTTTCGAAGCAATTCAGCCTTTTTCTTGTTTCTAAGAATTGGGTCAACAGAAAGGCGAGCGGTTTCTACACTGGCCGTTCCCTCTTCATTTACTTCGGTAACAATGGCAACCACATAATTATTATCAACACGCTCGGGTTTTAATACCTCACCCTTGCTGGCTTCATAAATCGCGCGAACAAAACTGCGAGAAGCGCCTACGCCACGCACCTCATATGAAACGGGGGTTATGTCGGTTGCTACGCTCTTTAAAAGACCTTGCGCCTTTAGTTTTTTCTCGTAATTGTCGTTGAATGATTTAAGGTCTTTACTGTCACCTGCAAACTCGTTGGCTTTGTTTAGCGCTAGATTATCTGTTTCCTGACTAGCAACAATCTCTTGTGGCAGATAGGCAATTTTATAGCCGCTTCCGCCACCTTTTTGAGAAAGCACCTCAATATAGTGGAAGCCGAAATCAGTTTTTACTATTCCTTTGGATCCTGTTGGCTTTAAGAAAATAAAATCATTGAACGGCGCCACCATTTGTCCAGAAGAAACATTCTCATATTTTCCGCCATTATTCTTACTTCCTGGATCATCGGAAAACTTTGCTGTTAAGGAATCAAAATTAGAACCTCCAGCAATTGCCTTTTGTATACTGTCACAAAGATTAAAGGCTGTTGCAGAGTCTCTGCTTTGTGTACTTATTAATATATGACGAACACTAACCGTGTCGGGCATACGCACGCTTCCAATCATTCGTGCAATCACATATCGGTCGGCATCAAGATAGGGTCCAAACGTTGCTCCGGGTGCCAGTTTAAATAATGAATCCTTAACCGCCTGTTGAATTGCTTTTCCGTTTATATAACCATTATAAAATGGGGCTCCTTCCCCTGCTAAAAATTGCTCGAGATTTTCTGAACCAGCAAAACGGTCTTTTTGATTAACTAAAGAGGAGTATGCGGCAGCGCTATCGGCGGGTGATGGGGCGGCGCTAAATGCTACATACTGTATAGCGCGACTTTCCTGCTGTTTAAACTGTGTTTTGTTCTTATTTATATATGCTTTGATATCCTCATCGGTTACTTTAACAGCACTATCAGGAATAGAGGTATAAAGCTCACGAACAAATGAAATGCGTGCGAGTTGGCTGTTTTCTGCACTTTGCTTTTCTACAAACCAGCGAGGAAAGTTTATGCTATTAGAAAAAAGAGCAAGGTATTTGTCGGCCATGCGCATATTAGCAAGGGCATCAATATAGTTGGCTATGCTCGCTTTTTGTTCTGGAGTTCCGCTTTTTAACGCTTGGTCAATATTTTGCTTTGCAAGCGCTGGATTGAATAACCCTGTTTTTGGATCTCTAAATTGGTTTTGGAGATCTTGAGGTGCTCCCGCTCCATATAGAAGATCAGACAACTCTTTTTTACCAACATCAATTCCTAATTCACTCAACTCCGCCTTTAATATCAGCTGGCCAACCTCTTGATTCCACGCCTGCTCTAAGGCCTGCTGACTCAATGCGGCGCCCTGCGGATAACCTTGCGCTTTTAAATTTTCTTCAGCCTGAAGTACTTTTTGATTGAAATCCTCGAAAGCAATTGATGTACCATTCACCGATCCGATCGTTTGGGCCACATTTCCACTCATTCTGCTTTTCCCAGCGAAGTAATCGGTAAGAATAAAACCGAGAAGAGCGAGGGCAACCAGCACAACAGTGAGTTTGGCGTATTTATCCCTGATATCCTGAATAATAGACATAATATAGCTACTTTAAGAGGATGGCAAAAATAGGGGAAAAACTGTGGAAAAACTAAGTCTGTAAGGGGGGTAGACACTCCAAATGGGGTGTTTTTTTTATTCACACCGCTTGTTGATTTCAGTGCCTTTTTGGTGAATAACCAACTGTGGAACGTTAAAAGAATTCTATAAAGACGGTTAATTTCTTAGGTTGGTCAGGTAAAAACAAATTAGAGGGTTGATAAATAAGAAACTATTCACTAAAAATCAACACCAAAAAGATTAGTAAAATTT
>CAIRNW010000186.1 GCA_903879995.1 uncultured Bacteroidota bacterium | reverse complement strand
CTGGCTTTCCTCTGTTCTTCCAAACACATTATTTTCTGATCTATTGATCAATGGGGTTGTAGCGGGTTTGGGTGGAATCTTGGTTTTTGTTCCCCAGATTATGATATTATTTGGAATTATCACGTTGTTGGAGGATTCTGGGTATATGGCAAGGATCAGTTTCTTGTCTGACAAGCTGATGAGAAGTGTTGGACTGAATGGAAAGAGTGTAATGCCCATGATTAGCGGTTTTGCCTGTGCCGTACCCGCCATCATGAGTGCGCGTAATATTGAAAACCGAAAAGAAAGACTGCTCACCATATTGGTGACACCGTTAATGAGTTGCTCGGCAAGATTACCCGTATATACAACCATCACTGCGCTGGTAATTCCCAACGAATATCTTTTTGGTGTTTTAAGCGTTCAGGGTTTGGTTTTGCTGGCTATGTATATGGCAGGTGTACTACTAGCCCTGGTGGTTTCTTATGTGGCTAATCTTTTTATTAAAATCAAGGAGAAAAGTTTCTTTATACTGGAGCTGCCCACATACCGATCGCCTCGCTGGGGTAATCTGTTGCCCACCATGCTGGGAAAGGCAAAAATTTTTGTACTCGACGCGGGTAAAGTAATTATGATCATTTCGCTGGTCCTCTGGGGACTAAGCTCGTATGGTCCTGGCGCACGCATGCAAGCTGTTGAAAAAAATTATCAAGCTGCGTTGATGATTCCCGGCGCAGACACTACACAACTGGAAAAAGATTTTCACGCAGCCAAACTTGAAAACTCCTACGCCGGATTAATTGGCAAACAATTAGAGCCTGCTATTTCACCGCTTGGATTTGATTGGAGAATTGGTATTGCACTAGTCACTTCATTTGCGGCAAGAGAAGTTTTTGTGGGAACCATGGCCACATTGTTTAGTGTTGGGGACAACAGCGATGATGCGTTGTTGAATGATAAAATGAAAGCAGCCGTTCGTTCTAATGGCACTCCCTTGTTTACACTCGCTACCGGTCTTTCGCTAATGATCTTTTATGTGTTCGCCATGCAGTGCATGAGTACACTTGCGGTTGTAAAGCGCGAAACCAAAAGCTGGAAATGGCCCTTGATCCAACTGATTTACATGACCGGTCTGGCCTGGCTTCTTTCCTGGCTTGTTTATTTGATTTTTAGCTAATCGCTTTTTGTAAACTATTTTGTTGGTGCAGACAAGTAGTCAAACACCAAATTGCAAAGCGATTTAACACCAGCAGGCATGCCGCTATTGTCCACATAAAAATCTGCAGTGTGGTGTGGTGGAGCTTGTGAGGAATTTTGTCCCTTAGGCATTCCTCCTAAAAAGAAAAAGAATGCGGGTGCTTTTGTACCATAGTAAGAAAAATCTTCGGCACCAGTAACCCACTCTGCATCGATTACGTTTGAGGCGCCCAGGGTTTTTTCCAAGGTTGGAATCATTTTCTTCACCAGCTCTGGTGTATTATAGGTAACCAGTGTTTTTGTTTCAATCGCCACGTCTGCATCAGCACCATTTGCCGCAGCAATAAGTTTTGCCGTTCGTTTTATTTTTTCGTGTACCTCCAACTGCATTTTGCTATCCAGTGTTCGAATGGTTCCCGACATTTCGCAGGTTTCAGAAATAATGTTTTGACGAACACCGCCGTTAATTTTTCCTACGGTAATTACCACTGGCGCTTTTGTTAATTCTGATTGACGACTAACAATGTTTTGCAAGCCTTCGATAATCTGTGCCCCAACCTGGATTGGATCCACACCGCGCCAAGGTTGAGAACCGTGGCTTCCTTTTCCTTTAACGGTAATAGAAAACCAATCCGCGGCAGCCATTAAGGATCCTGATTTGTATTTTACTTTTCCAACTTCTAAATCAGATTGTATGTGCAATCCAAAGATGGCATCTACTTTAGGGTTTTCCATCACCCCTTCTTTTACCATCAATGCTGCTCCACCCTCTTCACCAGCCGGTGCCCCTTCTTCTGCTGGTTGAAAAATAAATTTCACCGATCCGCTAATTTGATCGCGCATACCAGATAGAATTTCTGCCACAGTCATTAAAATAGCCACATGCGTATCGTGACCACAGGCATGCATCACGCCTACCTCGGCACCCTCATAGATTGTTTTTTCGCGTGAGGCGAATGGAATCTTTACACGTTCAGTTACCGGTAGCGCATCCATATCAGCGCGCAATGCAACACAAGGCCCCGGCTTTGCGCCTTTCAATACTCCAACCACACCCGTTTTAGCCACACCCTCCTGTACTTCTATTCCAAGCGAGCGCAAATGTGCTGCAACCAGTTTTGCGGTTTTGAATTCACGATTGCCAAGCTCAGGGTTTTGATGAATTTGCTCTCTCCAGCTATTGGTTTTGGCCTGGAGCGACTCAACTTTAGACAGTATCACTGTTTTGAGATCTGTTGCGTTACGAGTTTGGGCGTTGATAACCGGTGCAGCAATTACAAGAAGTGCGGATAGAAGAATTTTATTCACGGGGGC
Source organism: uncultured Bacteroidota bacterium (assembly GCA_903879995.1). Taxonomy (GTDB): domain Bacteria; phylum Bacteroidota; class Bacteroidia; order Chitinophagales; family Chitinophagaceae; genus JJ008. Next base: position 4,278 of record CAIRNW010000186.1, on the reverse strand, counting down.
TGATTTTTAGTGAAAGTACAATAACAATGATAAATTTTTACTTTTAAGGTATCATGTTGATTCGTCATCTCCCCTTTTTGCGCGCCGTTCTTTCTCACAGCCTTGTTGCTTTTGGAGGACCGCAGGCACATTTGGGTATGATGTTTAAAAACTTTGTGCACAAGACCCCCTATGTAACAGAAAAGGAGTTGATGGAGTACAACACCTTTTGCCAGTTGCTACCCGGTGCCTCTTCTACACAAACCCTCACACTTATTGGTTACAAAAGAGGAGGTGTTCCACTTGCTATTCTTACTCTTTTGATTTGGATACTTCCCGCCAGTATAATTATGGGTGGATTTTCTTTTTTGCTCCCCTACTTGGATCAACAAAAAGTTGGAGGCGGAGTGTTTCGGTTTATCCCTCCCATGGCGGCAGGATTTCTTGGTTTTGCGATTCTCCGCATTTTTCCCCTGGCAATTAAGAATACTATAACCTGGGTAATTATGGGGGTTAGTCTTATTGCAACAGCTTTATTATTTGGTAGACCCTGGTTGATTCCGGTGTTGTTAATTGCGGGAGGTGTTGCAACTAATTTTAGTCGAAAGCGAATTCCACAACTAGAGGAAAAACCAAAACAAATACGTTGGTGGAACTTTTGGCTCTTTGGAATTATTTTTCTGGCGGCCGGTTTTTTTAGTGAAACTGCACGCACCAACAACTGGCCTGAAAGAAAACCCTTGAATCTTTTTGAGAACACGTATCGTATGGGAAGCCTGGTGTTTGGCGGAGGGCAGGTTTTATTACCTATGATGTACGAACAGTGGAGCGTTCGTCCTAATACCGTGCGTGATAAAAATCCCAATGTGATACAAATTGATCAGCGCGATTTTTATATGGGAATGGGAATGGTACAAGCAGTTCCCGGACCCCTCTTCTCTTTTGCTTCTTTCACCGGTGGGTTATCATTAAAAAAGGAGGGGCCCTGGATGCAATTGTTGGGGTGTTTGATTGGGACAATTGCCATTTTTTTACCGAGCGCTCTATTGGTACTTTTCTTTTTTCCCATTTGGCATAACCTAAAAAAGTATGCCGGCATTTATCGATCCTTAGAGGGAATCAACGCTTCGATCGTGGGTATATTAATTGCGTCAACAATTTATATTTCTCGAGATATTTCTCTATTGGAAATCAACACAACCAGTTCGATTAATTTGTTGGTAATTGTAAGCACGGTGCTCCTCTTGCGTTTCACAAAAGTTATCTCTCCACTAATTGTTGCAGCCTGTTTGTTGTTGGGTTATTTTTTATAGTATCCCCCCTTTTCAATTTCTTCTCGCACTGAATCTGGAACCATGTATCGAATGGATTTTCCATTTGCAACACAATGTCTGATATATGTTGCTGAAAGATTTAGCAATGGTGCATCAATACAATTTAGTTGAGCGCCTATTATATTGTTAGTTGAAAATCCTTGTCGGGGATAAACAAACAAAGGATAGTTTGCTATCAGCTGGTTTGCGTTTTTCCACTTAGGAAGATTTTGAAAACTGTCTGCACCCATCAGAACAGAAAACTCGTGTTGCGGATATTTTTCACTTAAGTACGTGAGTGTATCAATGGTGTAAGAGGGCCGCGGAAGATTAAACTCTATATCAGAAACGCGAATTCGTTCGTCGTGCTCGGTAGCAAGCTTGGCCAAATGAAGGCGTTGATACTCGTTCAAAAGGCTGTTCTCTTGTTTGTGTGGATTTTGGGGTGAAACCACCAGCCATAGTTTTTCTATATCCGTTTCGTTCAACAGATAATTTGCCACAATCAGATGACCATTGTGAATAGGATTAAAAGATCCAAAATAAAGAGCGACTTTCACCTATATTATTGATTATCAATCATTTGTGTCTACAAGGATCGTCTCCGCCTCATTTATTCGGAGGCTTAAATGGTATCCGGATACGGACACCGAAATTGGGTCTCCCAACGGAGCAATCTGTTCAACCAACACTCGTTCACCCGGTATACACCCCATCTCCATGAGCTTCAAAAAAAGCTCTGAGTTTTCAAACTCGGTGATTGTTGCCTCCTGTCCTGGCTTAAGGTCCGATAGTCTAACCCTCATAAACAAGCATTAATAATGCAAAGCTATTCTTGTTGGGTGGTTTTTCTTTACGAATTTTGATAATTATGAACTCAAAATCAAAAGTTTACTTTTTTTTCCCGGAAGGTGCGGTGAATCTTACCGGCCGTACTTCTTTAAAGGGATTTATTGAAAAACTCTTTAAAGCAGAAAAAAAGCAAATAAACCAGATTAATTACGTTTTCTGCAACGATAGAACCATCAGAAAGATCAATAAGCAGTATTTAAATCACGATTATGCTACCGATATCATCACATTTGACCTTTCTGAAAGCAAGCTGATTACTGCAGATATATATATAAGTGTTGAAAGGGTTCGCGAAAACGCCCGAGCCCTGGGTTTTTCCTTTAAAAGCGAAATTCACCGGGTAATTTTCCATGGTGCCCTTCATCTTTGTGGCTACAGAGATAAAAAAAGCGCAGAAATCAATAAAATGAGGGGAAAGGAGGACTTGTACCTAAAGAAATATGGTGTTTCCCCCGAATAGCGTTCCACGTGGAACACAATTCAAGGATATAAAGGGGTTATCTTTGCGCCGTGTTCAAAGAATATGACGTTATAGTGGTTGGGGCTGGTCACGCGGGCTGTGAAGCTGCGGCGGCCGCTGCAAATCTGGGTTCTCGTACCCTGTTGATTACCATGAACATGCAGACAATTGCCCAGATGAGCTGCAACCCGGCTATGGGGGGCATCGCAAAAGGGCAGATTGTAAGAGAAATTGACGCAATGGGAGGGTATTCCGGTATTGTTACCGACCTTTCTACTATTCAGTTTCGGATGCTGAACCGGAGCAAAGGTCCCGCCATGTGGAGTCCTCGTGCGCAGAATGACAGAATGTTGTTTCATCTCAAATGGAGGGAACTGCTTGAAAACACCCCCAACCTGGACTTCTATCAGGATATGGTGGGCGAACTCTTGATAAAAGACGGAGTTTGCTATGGGGTGAAAACCGGGCTTGGCCATGAGATCAGATCGAAATCCGTGGTTTTAACTAATGGAACCTTTTTAAATGGGGTTGTACACATTGGTGAGAAGAACTTTGGGGGCGGCAGAATGGCTGAAAAGGCCGCCACGGGTATTACAGAACAGCTTGTAAATCAAGGATTTGAAAGCGATAGGCTTAAAACGGGCACCCCACCAAGAATAGACGGAAGAAGCTTGGATTACTCAAAAATGGAGGAGCAACCCGGGGACCGAGACATTACCGGTTTTTCTTTTTTAGACATAGAAAAACCAAAAACACAACGAAGTTGCTGGATTACTTATACTAACGAAGCAGTACACGATATCCTAAAAACAGGTTTTGACAAAAGCCCCATGTTTGCGGGAAGAATCGATGGAGTGGGGCCTCGCTATTGTCCCAGTATTGAGGATAAGATAAACCGCTTTGCGGAAAGAGATCGTCATCAGCTTTTTGTTGAGCCAGAGGGCTGGAATACCGTTGAGATCTATTTAAACGGATTTTCCACCTCTTTACCGGAGGAAACACAACACGAAGCTCTTCGTAAAATAAATGGTTTTGAGAATGCTAGAATGTTTAGGCCGGGTTACGCCATTGAATACGACTACTTCCCCCCTACACAGTTAAAATATACTCTTGAAACAAGATTGTTGAACAATTTGTTCTTTGCGGGGCAAATAAATGGAACAACGGGGTATGAGGAGGCGGCCTGCCAGGGCTTAATGGCTGGAATAAACGCACATAGGGCGGCAAAAAAACAAGAAGGTCTGGTTTTAAAAAGAAGTGAGGCCTACATCGGTGTTTTGATTGATGATCTGGTCAGCAAGGGAACCCGAGAACCCTACCGCATGTTTACTTCTCGCGCGGAGTTTAGAACACTGCTTCGTCAAGACAATGCCGATTTGCGATTAACCGAGTTGAGCTTCAATCTGGGGCTTGCTTCACAGGAGCGCATGGATCGTGTTCAAAAAAAGCAATCCGAAATAAACGAGATTAAAAAAATATTCAACTCAATATTTTTAGAACCCTTCGAAGTGAACGATTGGTTTGCAACGCTTCGTACGGCGCCTATCGTTGAAAAACAAAGAGCACAGAAAATTTTGTTGCGTCCTGATGTTGAGATTTTAGATATGATGAATGCGATTAATTCTATCAATAACGCATTGCGTGTTTTTGATAAAGAAAGCATAGAACAGGCGG
>CAIRNW010000185.1 GCA_903879995.1 uncultured Bacteroidota bacterium | reverse complement strand
TAGTCTAGCCGCTGGTGCAATTGCGGGGGTAACTACAATCCGCAATCCCATTTCTGCTGCTCGTGCGGTTATGGAGCAAAGTGAACATGTGATGCTTAGTGGTGCAGGCGCAGAGCAGTTTGCTAAGGAAAAAGGAATAGAGTTGGTGGATCCTTCCTATTTCTATACCCCCCAGCGTTGGCGTTCGCTGGAGCGTGCTCGTCAACGCGATTCCATCGAAAGCATTAAAAAAGTAATTGAACCAATTGCTATGGAAGAGGCACTGGAGCGTAGAAAAGAGAAATACGGTACCGTTGGCGCCGTGGCATTAGACAAACAGGGTAACCTTGCCGCTGCCACCAGCACAGGGGGCATGACCAATAAAAAGTGGGGAAGAATAGGCGATGCACCGTTGATTGGCGCAGGCACTTATGCAAATAATGCTACAGCGGCCATTAGTTGTACAGGATGGGGAGAATATTTTATACGCTTGGTAATGGCCAAGTCAATTTGTGATCAAATGGAGTATGGTGGTAAAACATTAGAACAGGCGGCCAGCCAAATGGTGCTTCAAAAGCTTCCTAAATTGGGTGGTGATGGAGGATTAATTGCGGTGGATAAGAATGGAAATATTGCGATGCCTTTTTGCACAGAAGGTATGTATAGAGGGTATGTCAGACAAGATAGTTCCAGTGGACCAGTACGGAAGGAGGTAGCCTTATTTAAGGATTGATTAGAATTTTACGCCAAGGGTTAGAACCAGGCGAGTACCACGCTGTTGTAATTGTGCTAGGTCGAACGATTGTTGAGCGAGTCGATAAGGAGCGTGTATATCTTTTCCTATTGTTTTTACATAGGCCAGATCAATAAAGTATCCTTTATCACGATACCCGATTCCACCTGTGTATTGAAATCTACTTCCTTGTTCTCCTCTGATATTGTTATAAGGATTACCCAAGTATGCTAACCCTGCTCTTGCCATCCAGGTGGTGAATTTAAGTTCGCCACCCATCCTTATGTTAAATGCAGAGCGGTAGGCAGCATCAATCACGGAATTAAGGTTCTTGTAATAAGCTTTTTCGTCTTCCGCATTTAGTAAGGATGGATCCACTTTAAAGGCTGCGGAAGGATAGTTCACCCACTCTACATCAGCTGTGATAAATCCTTTTTGTTTTGAAATATCTTCTACTTCACGAAGTACAAACGATAGACCCGCCAACAAGCGCAAGGGTGTAAAGTGCAAATAACTATACTCGGCAGGTTCATTATTTGTAAATTCTTTTGAGGATTGGGTTAGCACACCTTTATAATTTTCTGTATCGGTGGTAATAGTTGCGCTATACCGATCCGTAATTCGGAGGAAAGTGGGGGAATGAAAGCTAAGTCCAAATCGCCATTGTGGCACTGGACGATAGAGAAATCCCAGTTTTATATTCAAACCACCTCCACTGGTTTGGAGTGATTCCTGGTAAGTGGCATAATTAAAATTGTTAATGCTGTTGGTTGCATCTGCTTCGGTGAATGTAGTTGTTCGCTCATATTGTAAAAAAGGGATACCCAACGTAAAGCCATAAAAAAATTTTTCTTGCCTAGAGCCAGCTACCGCTATTGCCAATTCCGATAATCCTCCTTTACTTGTAATCTCATTTTCTTGCAACAATCCAGTTCGAAATGGGGCACGAGATTGATAGGTGAAATTTCCATTGGTACCGCCTGCAACTGTATCAATCCAATAGGTATTAAATGCTAAACTGCTTCCAAATGGGTATTTACTTGCCACCAGGTTTGCGTCACCTACCCCTGCAATTTCTTCAAGGAATTTTTGAGAATAGGAGTTAGCATTATTCAAGCCTCGATAGCTTAAATTGTTTCCGAACCAAGCAGTACGATTCAAAGCAATTGCAACGGCAACTGAACCCTTATTGTTCTCAGTGGGTGAGGCCGTGACAAATCCGGTTAATCCAAGTCCAAGTGCATTTCGTTGGGAAGAGGTTTTAGTATTTTTAAAGGAAGTATTATTCCGTAATTGATTAAAAGCAGGGGTGAAAACAAAATCACCACTTCGATAAAAGGCAAGACCGGCCGGATTGATAAACGTTGCAGTAAGATCACCACCCAAAGCAACCATAGCGCCGCCAATTGCCTGATGCCTGGCGGTACCCGTAGGATCCGTCCATGCCATTCGTAACATATCGGCAGGTTCCTGGGCAGCAGTGGTCTTCTGCAACAGCAAAAGCATAGAAGCAAAAAAAAGTTTTTGCATAGGTATTGCGGCAATTAAAATCTTCTCACCGGAGCACTACTTCCTTGTGAAGAACTAGCGCTGTTTGAAGAAGAAGACGAAGAGGACGAGGAATTGCTGGATGGTGTACTTACACCAAATGCTTCGCGTAGTGCGTTACCCCTGTTGGGTATGTTGCTAATCTTTCCTGCATTGACGTTAACCAGGGGGCTAACAGCATAAGCGCCTGTTTGTGCACGCACCGTTTTTAAGTTAACGGGTAGTTGCTGGTAGCTGCCAAGATTAAAGGTTCTCGGTTTTGTGTAGGTTTGTTTGACAATTGTGGGTTGGCCTAAACCAAGAAAGTAATACGGGGTATTCTGGTAGTAAGGGTTATAATAATGATTCCAGGAAACAAAAGGATTGATTGCGGGTGTGAAATAGGAATTAAATCCAAGCGTCCATCTCTCATACGCATACCAGGAGTTCAATTCATCCCAACGATTGCGATCACGCACTCTCATTCGGAGATACCGGTCTTCATAATCTTCTTCAACAGTGCGATATCGTCGTGTTTCCTGGCGCTGCATGACTAGGTATTCGTCCTCGGGGCGTGCGGGGGAGTAATAAACATCGTCAGGCGTTTGACCCGTGCGATAAACGGTGGTACAACCAGCAAGGAGAACCACCAAAACAAGCAGGGTGAATGGGTAAGTGGTTTTCATAGTTGAAGTTATTACTTTTGTGACCTTACACAAAGATCGGCAATTAGATCCAAGACCTGGTTGCCTGCTGTTAAAAAAAAGGTAAAGAACACCATCATAATTCAATTTACATGAGTAAAGCCATCACCTCCCGGGCGCAGGATTATTCACAATGGTACAACGATCTTGTACTAAAGGCAGAGTTAGCAGATTATTCAGCGGTACGTGGTTGTATGGTCATTAAGCCTTACGGTTTTGCATTGTGGGAGAACATGCGCGATGCATTAGACAAAATGTTCAAGGATACCGGACATGTCAACGCCTATTTCCCGCTTTTTGTCCCTAAAAGTTTGTTTGAAGCAGAAGAAAAAAATGCAGAAGGATTTGCAAAGGAGTGTGCCATCGTAACGCACTATCGATTGAAAGCAGATCCCAACCAAAAAGGAAAATTGATAGTGGACCCGGATGCTAAATTGGAAGAAGAACTGGTGGTGCGTCCAACCAGTGAGGCCATCATTTGGAATACTTATAAAAATTGGATTCAGTCCTATCGTGATCTTCCCATCCTGGTGAATCAATGGGCCAATGTGGTCCGTTGGGAAATGCGAACCCGATTATTTCTGCGCACGGCAGAGTTTTTATGGCAGGAGGGGCACACCGCTCATGCTACCAGGGCTGAAGCGATTGAAGAAACCGAGCGAATGTTGGATGTGTATGCTGACTTTGTTGAAAACTGGATGGCTGTTCCTGTGATCAAGGGGATTAAAACACCCAATGAAAGATTTGCTGGAGCAGAGGAGACCTATTGTATTGAGGCACTGATGCAGGATGGTAAAGCGTTACAAGCGGGCACCTCTCATTTTTTAGGACAAAATTTTGCAAAAGCTTTCGATGTAAAATTCAGTGATCGGGAAAATAAGCTGGACTATGTTTGGGCCACCAGTTGGGGAGTCAGTACTCGTTTGATTGGAGCACTGGTGATGGCACATAGTGATGATGACGGGTTGATTTTACCTCCACGCATTGCGCCCTTTCAAGTTGTAATTGTTCCCATCTACAAGGGAGAGGAACAGAAATCTGCTATTGACCAAAAAGTTAACGATATAGTCAAAGAATTAAAAAATGCGGGTATTCGCGTAAAGTACGATGATTCAGATCAGGCCAGACCTGGATGGAAATTTGCCGAGTACGAGATGAAAGGAGTTCCGCTTCGTGTTGCCATCGGAGCCAGGGATCTTGAGCAGGGGGTTGCGGAGCTGGCACGACGGGATACAAAAGAAAAAAGAGCAGTTTCATTGGTTGGAATAGTAGAAGTAATAAAAGCGGAATTAGACGCTATTCAACAACAGCTTTTGGATCGCGCTCGTGCCTTTCGTGATGCTCATATCACCCCAGTTGATACCTGGGAGGAATTTGAAAAAGTATTGGATACTAAAACTGGATTTGTAGCTGCGCATTGGGACGGTACTCCTGAAACAGAGGAGGTCATCAAGGAAAAAACAAAGGCAACCATTCGTTGTATACCCTTGCATAATCCTGCAGAAAAAGGAAATTGTATTTTAACGGGTAAGCCCTCTGTACAACGAGTACTTTTTGCAAGGGCTTATTAATATGCGCTATACACCGAAGCAATTTGAAGATGGAATTGTCATGCTCGTGGATAAGCCACTGGGTTGGACCTCATTTGATGTGATTCGAAAACTTCGTCCCCTCATTGGTATTCGAAAAATCGGACATGCGGGTACATTAGATCCCTTGGCTACTGGGCTGTTAATTGTGTGCACAGGTAAATTCACCAAGCGAATTAACCAATACATGGCACAGCAAAAAGAGTATACGGGTACTATCACGCTTGGTGCCACTACCCCTACTTATGACCTCGAGAGTGAGCCCGTTAATTTTAAAGACACGAACCTTATTACGTTAGAGAAAGTTCAATCCATCTTGCCACAGTTTACAGGTCTCATTGAACAAATTCCTCCTGCACACTCTGCCATCAAAATCGATGGTAAGCGGGTATATGAGTTAGCACGAAAAGGAAAAGAGGTAAAATTAGAACCTCGTACTGTTCATATCTATTCCTTCGAAATACTTGCTTTTCGGGATGCGCAATTGCAGTTTCGTGTGGTGTGCTCCACAGGGACTTATATTAGAAGCTTGGCAAATGATTTGGGGCAGGCTTTAGGTTGTGGAGGGTATTTAAGTGCCCTGCGAAGAACTCGTATAGGAGAGTTTGAAGTTACCGCCGCGCAAACGATGGAATCTTTGGTTGCGCTCTATTCATCAAAATCTTGACATTTACAAATTAAAAGGATAATTAATCCCCAGCTGGAACTGGTCCATGTCTCGTAGTCTTGGGTAGCCAAACCATTTATTTTGGTAATTACGGTTGGCGGGCGAAGGACTAGGGTCTTTAGCTTTAAGAGAGTAATCCAGTCTGATCACAAAATAGGTGAAGTCCAATCGCAGACCGGTTCCCACACCCACAGCAAGATCCTGACCTAGACGGCGCAGAGAAAAGATCTCCTCTGCTGTTCTCCCCGTAGTTTTCTTGAGGTACCATATATTGCCGGCATCTGCAAAAACGGCACCATTTACCTGCATACCTGCTATGTTGAACCATGGAAATCTAAATTCTATATTTCCTTCCAATTGCAAATCTCCGTAGCGCTCCGGTAAACCTTTGTTGCCATATTCCTGAATGGAAGAACCGGGTCCAAGTTTTCTAAGCCCCCAAGCTCGCATACTGTTGGGACCTCCGGCAAAATACTGTCTGTACAGGGGTAAGTTATAACGATTAACAGGATTTCTGGTTTGATCAAAAGCATAACCCGCACCTGCAAAAAAGCGTAAGGCAAGTGCTGTTTTTTTGAAAGTGTACTTTGTTGAAAGGTCTAAATCAACTTTGATAAATCTAAAGAGATTACTGTCTAGTAGCGGACTTCGTATAAACCCACTTAGTATTCCAGATTCTTCAATATTCAAACGAAGATTACGGATTTGGTTTGCTTTTTGGCGAGAATAGAATAATCCAGCACTTCCAGAAATAATCAATCCATCGACAAAAATATTTTTTAACAGGGCATTACTATCGATTAGCGCTAACAGTTTTGCTCGTCTGGCAATAGCATTATATTCAATATTAGGTATCCGGATAGTATAGAGCGTATTCTTGTATCTAAAGTCATACCCCCACGCAGCACTATAGGATGATAAATTAAACAGCTCCCTTCTTTCTGTGTTTGATATATTAAAAGCAAGTATGGAGCGAGCATGCTGACGTAGATCAGCCGGTAAGCCAGCAAATCGGGGAAGCAATCCTGGGAAAATTAAATTGTGAGTTAACGCAATTTGTCTGGTTTGAATAAAATTGACGGCGGCAATGGTGTCTCTTCCAATTTCCACACCCAGTCGTAGGTTTGTAGTCGATTGTATAGAGCGGCGAAATAAATTTCTATTTTGAAATCCAACGTTCAGGGCTACTCCAAACAAAGTGCCGGCCAATAAACTTTGGTTGCTACTCCCTTCTAAATTTGCAAAGCTGGTGTATTTGCGGGCCGGAGTTAGCTTGATGAGTATATCGGTTGTGTCTTGATTTTTTCTGGGGATGGTTTCTAGATTCACCAGGCGCCAACCTCCCATTGCATTTAGTTGGTTAAGTGTTTTGAAATAGTTCCGCTGGTCATATATCTGGCCAGTTTTAAAATGAATCTTATCCTTAAAAATAAAGTCCTTGAAAATGGGTCGAAATCGCTCAAGCTGGACTCCGTTCTGAATGATTGAGGTGGTCTTGAGTCCAGCTGTGTCGGAAGTAAAGTCAGGGAATAGCGTAATCTTTCCCACTTTGTATTGAATTAATTTTTCTTTTGCGGTTTCTGGTCGTAATCGAATTTCAAGATTTGCTGTTGGTGTAGCACTGCGCTCGCGAACCTGTTGGAAAACTTTTAATTGCTCCAACGGATCAGCGATGGGTTTTAAGAGTGCGAGGTCAAGTGTATCCCAAATACCTACCAGGTCATCACGGGTTAGGCGCAGATACCCATTGTTTCTGTAATGGTCAATCAGCCGGTCCAATTCCTCTCCAATGATTCCTTTAGCAAAAGGGTCACCTGTTTTTATTTTAGCAGCAGGTTTATTATCAATGGTGAGTTGTTGGAGTGTAGCATCTTGTAGAACATAGTTAATGGTATCTAGCAAAAAGGGGTTGCCTGGGTCCACAGAAAAATTTACTGTAGTGCGAATTTGATTTTTGTTGATTACGGTGCGGGTGGTGTCATACCGAATTTTGTCCCTGAAATAGCCGAGGGAGTTCAGCAACGCATGCATGTATTCAATGGAGCGAATCGCATAGGTGCTGTCATAAACCGGAGGCTTGCGAAGTGTGCTATAAAAAAGTTTGGATACCGTCCTTGACCGTAAGCTATCATCTAACTGACCTCTAAGTCGATTTTGCAATAAATCTCTTTGTTCTTTTGAAGCACTTCCAACAACTTTTATAGTAGTTTTGAAAACAAAGGGCTTCCCAATAGGATAATTACGGGGAATGGTGCCACAAGAAAACAAGAGAAAACTGGTCAAAAACAGGAGTAACACCGGCTGTTGTATCGAAACCAATAAATACCGGCGTTGTTGCTTCACAATGTGCTAGAATTATGATTACAAAATCAGTAGTCAAAGATATTCAAAGTTTAGCCGGTAAAAAATACAGGGATCAATCAGGGCTTTTCTTGGCAGAGGGGCCCAAGCTTGTTGAAGAGCTATTGAGAGACTGTTCACATGCTGTCAAACATATCTACGCAGTTGAAAGTTGGTTACTGCAAAACAGCAGCATCGATACAGCTATTCAAGTTACCCAAGTAACTCCCTCTGAATTAGAGCGGCTTTCCCAGTTAACCACTCCACACGATGTCCTGGCTGTTGTTTCAAAATTTCCCGTCAAGTCATTACAGGTTGATCAAGGTTTGACTTTGGTTTGCTGCGGTATTCAAGATCCAGGAAATTTTGGAACTATATTACGAACAGCTGATTGGTTTGGTATTCGGCAATTAGTTTGTAGTCCTGATACGGTAGATGTTTATAATCCCAAAGTAGTGCAAGCCACCATGGGAAGTATTGCCCGGTTGCAGATCCATTATCTCGATCTGTTGCCATGGATTTCACAACAGCAACTACCAATTTATGCAGCCGTATTAAATGGAAAGCCTGTATATGAGATAAAGCGCCCACAACATGGATTATTGTTAATTGGAAATGAGGCAAAGGGAGTGCCTGAGACTTTGATCACCAATGATGTGATAGGGGTCACCATTCCGAGAGTTGGAGAGGCAGAGTCATTGAATGCTGCAGTGGCAACCGGAATTTTACTTTCTTGGCTTAGTTAAAACGAATGGCCCGCAAGGGGCTTATTTTTCTTACCAAAAAGGAGGGTAACAAAAGTACCAAGGTGCTAATTACTAATGTTCCTATCACCACGCTTAGCACATGAAGTGGTTTGATCTCAACAGCCACCGTGTCAATATAATAGGCAGCGGGGTCTAACCGAATAAAGGAGGTAGTTGCTTGTAAACCAAGTAACCCTAAAGCAAGAAGGGTACCTACTAAAACACCCCCCGCTGTGAAAATCACTCCAAACCTTATAAAAATATGCTGTATCAATTGGTCTGTTGATCCCATGGCTTTAAGTACGCCAATCATCGGGATTCGTTCTAATACCAATACAAGCAAACAGGTGAGTAGATTGACTAGCGCAACAATCAACATGAATGCAAGCAATACGTTCCTTGTAACCACCTGCATATTTAACCAGTCAAAAAGTTGAGGGGCAACATCCCGGGTGGTTAATGCATCCCAGGTAGGTGGGAATAAGTCGGATTCAAATAATTGGCTAGCAGTTTGAGCGGCAAGGGAGGGTTCTTTCAAATAGATTTCATATCCCCCTATTTCCTCGTTGCGAAACCCAGTTAGCGGGGCGATCATTTTAAGATCACCAATGGCAAAGAGTCGATCATACTCTTCAATTCCTGTTTGATACAAACCTGCAACCATCACTTTGCGTGGACGAGGTGCCTGACCAGGTTGTGTAAAGTATAGTACAACAGAATCACCTGGATTTAAATTGAGTCGGGTGGCCTGGTAGACAGAGAGCAGTATCTCTCTGGAAAAAACAGAGTTAAGAGGTAGTGGTAATCGGCCTTTTTTTACAAATTGTTGATAGGAACTCCCATGAGTACCCAACTCAACTCCTTTTATCAACACTCCTTCTAATGATGATTTGGTTTTGAGAAGGGCGTACTGATTAACAAAGGGGTGAATTGATTTTACATTAGGGTGATTTTTAATTTTCAATTCTACAGCTGGGTTTCGTTGCAGAGGAATTTCTCTTACCCGCACCGATTTGTCCGCTTGTTTCTCTTGAATACGAACATGCCCCCAGAAGCCTACGATTTTGTCCTCAATGGCCTTTTGGAAACCTGTAGCCAAGGCTAAGGCGATGATCATAACGGCAACGCTCAACGCCGTAGCAGTGAAAGAAAGTCGAAGAATAAAGCGGGAAAAGCTTTGTTGTTTGCTTCGGGCAATTCGGTTGGCTATAAATCGAGCTATTTTCATACTTTGCCCTATGCGGCAACTCGAATTTACAATCTTCCTCCTTATTAATTGCTTAGCAGCTTTGCTACCAGCTAATGCGCAAAATCCAGACCAGATCTTTCGTCCCACTATTCAAACGGTCAAGTTGTTTAAAGCGGGAGATCCACTTGCTTACCCAATATTGGTGTTGGGTGAACGAGATCAACAATTAGAATTACATTTTGATGACCTGGATGCAGATATAAAAAATTATTACTATACATTTCAACTTTGTAATGCAGATTGGACACCTGCTTCTTTGCAACCATTTGATTATTTACGTGGATTTTTAACTAATCGGATACGTAACTACAGGCCATCATCTCTTACGCAGATAAGATATACACATTACCAAGCTATGCTCCCTGAAGCAGGAAGCGGTCCTACGAGGGCAGGCAATTATTTGTTAAAAGTCTTTTTGAATGATGATACCACACAACTGGCTTTTACCAGAAGAGTATTGATTGCTGCAAAAAAAGTGTCCATTAGCGCGCAGGTCAGACAACCCTTCGATGGCCAACTCTTGCGTACACATCAACAGTTGCAAATTGGAATTACTCCTCTACAAACTGCTGGAGGGTCATACACGCCCACGGAGTTGAGTGTGTGGTTGATACAAAATAGAGGTTGGTCTACGGCTAACGTACAACGCACACCAACATTATTTCGTGGAAATTATTTTGAATACTCGGACCAACAATTCTCACTTTTTCCTGCTGGCCAGGAGTGGCGTTGGGTAGACTTGCGAAGTTTCCGATTACGAAGTGAACGTATTTCTCGAATTGAAGATAGTGACAGTACTTCTCGTGTAGACATCTGGGTTAACCCGGATTATCCGAGAGAAGGAAAAATGAGTCTTTTGAATCGGGATATTAATGGTGCTTTTTTTGTGGAAAGTCGCGATAACTCAAATGCACAGTTGCAAGGGGAGTATGCATGGGTCCATTTTACTTTCTACCCCAATGGAGGACGTGCCTTGCCTGGAAAATCTGTTTATCTGTATGGCGAACTCACTAATTATTCACTGACACCCACCAGTAAAATGAATTATGATGCCTCACGGGGTGTATATACAAAGTCCTTTTTGTTAAAGCAGGGATATTATAATTACCAATATGTAACCCTAGACGAACTGGATGGTCGGCAAGCTCCTGTTACACAGTGGACGGAAGGAAATTATTGGGGTACTGAAAACGAGTACCTGGTATTAGTCTATGTAAGACCCATCGGAAGCAGGGCAGATGAGTTAGTGGGTTATACGTGGGTGCGCTCTGCTTTTCAGCAATGAGGGAATATTCATTAAATTTGTACCGGCAGGTCTTACACGACCAGCTCCTGCTGAACCCTCCCAGGGCCGGAAGGCAGCAAGAGTAAGTGGTTGAGCGGTGCGATGTAATAAGCCTGCCATTTTTTATTTAAACTTTTAACTTCCTATATGAAATTCTTCATTGACACAGCCAATCTCGCTCAAATCAAAGAAGCGCATGAACTAGGTATTCTGGATGGCGTTACTACTAATCCCTCCTTGATGGCCAAAGAAGGCATCAAAGGAGAGAAGGCGATAATGGATCATTACCGCACCATTTGTGAAATGGTAGATGGCGATATCAGCGCTGAGGTAATCAGTACCGATTTTAACGGTATTGTAGAAGAAGGGAAAAAATTGGCTGCCATTCATCCCAACATTGTGGTAAAAGTTCCGATGATTAAGGATGGAATTAAAGCAATCAAGTGGTTTACTGATCATGGAATCAGAACAAACTGTACGCTTGTATTTTCAGCGGGACAGGCCATCTTAGCCGCTAAGGCGGGAGCTACTTATCTATCTCCTTTCATTGGTCGATTGGATGATAGCAGCTGGGATGGGGTTGAGTTGATTGCACAAATTGCGCAGATTTATGGCGTACAAGGTTTCAAAACACAAATTCTTGCTGCTTCCATTCGTACTCCATTACATATTGTTAAATGTGCGGAAGCGGGGGCTGATGTTTGTACATGTCCCCTGGATTCAATCTTGGGATTATTAAAACATCCGCTTACTGATATCGGGCTTGCAAAATTCTTAGAGGACGCTAAGAAAACAATGGGCTAATGTTTTTTTTACATCAAAGTCGTAGAAGTTTTGTAGGACTTTTTGTTTTTCTACTATTTTTTTCCTCGGTTGGTTTCGGTCAATCCATTAACAAGGTTCATCGTAAAGCAATTGTGGTAGACACCCATAACGATTGTCTAAGTGGACAGGTGTTGGAGGGGAGGGATATCAGTGTGTTATTGGCAAAAGGACATAGTGACTATGTCCGTTGGAAACGTGGTGGGGTTGATATTCAGTTCTTTTCCGTTTTTACCGGCGAAACCCCTCGAAAGAAGGAAGGTTTCTATCAAGACGCTCTCGAGGAGATTGATTCATTGAATCGGATCATCTTACGCCACCCTGATAAATTTGATTTTGCCACTGGGTACATCGACGCGCGTAAAAAAGTACATCGAAATAAATTAGTGGCAATGATAGGTGTGGAAGGTGG
>CAIRNW010000184.1 GCA_903879995.1 uncultured Bacteroidota bacterium | reverse complement strand
TTTTAAATTAATCAACTCACTCAATCGCATCCCTGTGTAATAAAATAAAGTAACCAGTAATCGAGTATTCATTCCCTTCCAATCCTCACTGGATGCAGCCACTAAATCACCAAGTGCTATTGCTTCATCCTCTTTGATAAAGACAGGCAGCGATTTTCCCATTTTGGGTGCTGTAATTTGTGTCATTGGGTTAGTCAAAACGATCCCTCCCCGTAACAAAAATTTATAGAAGGATTTTAATGTAGATATCTTTCTGATGATACTGCGTGGAGTGACCCCTGCCTCCCGGATGGAGGCCAACCAACTTCGAATAAAAGAAGGATTCACCTGGGTAATCAAATCCACATTCATCTCTTGCGTTAGATATTGAGCCCAATCATGCAAGTCTTTACCATACGCTGTTTGAGTATGGAGCGAGAGTCTTCTTTCAAATTTTAAGTGATCAAGAAAGGACTTGATCTGTCCCTCAATAGCTCCCATTTGTTGCATCACTAAAACTACAAAACTTCCAAAGCCAGAAAATAAAAAAACCCGCAGATTAACCGCGGGTTAGTATCTCGAGTAGAAGAAATCAATTAACCTTCAATCTTACCAGAAGCCAATTGCTGACGGTAGATTGCTTTCAACACCTCTCCGCGACGCTTTACGGATGGCTTTGTATAGCTCTGACGCTCACGGAGTTGAATAAGTGTTTTAGACTTTTCAAATTTCTTTTTGTACTTCTTGAGCGCCTTGTCGATGTTTTCGCAATCTTTTGAATCGATAATTAACATAAATAATACCTCCTTTAATGGAGGGGCAAAGTTAGGGGAATTTGGAAATAAAAAAAACTACTCAATCTTTTGGCCTCGTAAAGCGGTGGAAACAGCTTGATCCATCACCCGCTCTGCATAAGGCCTACTAATCTCATTCAAGACCTCCATCCGCTGGTGAATCAGATCTTTATCCTCCATAGTTACGGCCAGCTGAAGTGCTTGCATGGCAGCAGCAGTAGCGGAGAGCTCCTCTGCTGATAATAATGAAGCATATCGGGTAACGAACTTTTCAGTTGTTTGTAATAGTTGTTCACCCTCGGTACGCGCCTCTACCAAAGCCCGTTTTTTTATATCGTCCTTTGCATGGGTAATACTTTCCATTAGCAAACGCTCCACTTCCTGATCAGTTAAACCATATTGCGGTTTGATTTCAATTTGCTGCTCAACCCCGCTACGTATTTCTCTAGCACGCACCGTAAGAATCCCGTCTGCATTAATTAAAAAAGCAACCTCCACTTTTGGCAAACCCGCAGGCATACCTGGAATACCAGTAAGATTAAACTCACCAAGCTTTCTATTGTCTTGAACCATATCCCGTTCACCCTGGTAAACAGAAATCCGCATACTACCCTGCCCATCCTGCTGTGTGGTGTATTGTCGAGCAACCCGAGAAGGAATTTTTGAATTGCGCGGTATTAACACATCCATCAATCCCCCCATCGTTTCAATTCCCAATGAGAGCGGTGTGATATCTAACAATAAAAAATCTTTATTATTTCCTGCCAATATATCGGCCTGCACTGCTGCGCCCAATGCAACTACTTGATCTGGATCTAACGTATCGTGGACAGTTCTTCCAAAAAACGAAGACACTTTTTTCTTGATTGAAGGCATGCGCGTTGACCCTCCCACCAAAACCACTTCGTCAATATTTGCAACTGTAAGTTTTGCATCGTCCAAAGCCAATTGGCAACAAGTCAAGGTTCTTCCAACCAACGGCATAATTATTTCCTCAAGCTGCGCGTGGTTGAGTGAAAATGTATGTCCGTCTACAATTGCTTCCACATTCGAATCAGTTGTCAATTGGTGTTTGGCATGAACGGCTGCAAGGCGGTAGGATTGCAAAGCGGCTGTATCTTCTTTTTGTGGTCTCTTTGCAGCTGGAACTTGTTGCAACCAAAAATCAACAATAGCACGATCAATATCATCTCCTCCCAAGTAGGTATCCCCATTAGTAGAGAGTACTTCAAAAATACCATTACTGATCTGCAAAATCGAAACATCAAAGGTACCCCCTCCCAAATCATACACCGCAATTGTTTTGTTCTCCTCAGGTGATATACCTAACCCATAAGCAAGACTGGCAGCAGTGGGTTCATTGATAATTCGAAGTACATCCAGCCCTGCTAATTTACCTGCATCACGAGTGGCCTGACGCTGTGCGTCATTGAAGTAGGCAGGCACTGTAATCACCGCTTTTGAAATGGGTGTTTTTAACATGTGTTCCGCCCGCTCTTTCAATTCACGCAGGATAAAAGAAGAAAGTTCGATTGGCGAAAAATACTGTTGGTCAATTTGCACTTTTACCAAACTATCAGTACCCTCATCGATAATCTTATAAGTAAAAAGATCCTGACTCGAAGCAAGATCCTTGTAGGACTTGCCCATTAGTCGCTTCACTGAAAAAAGTGTTCGGGAAGGATCTGATTTCAAAAAAGGACGAGCAGCTTCTCCTACAGTAATTTCACCCTGCTTACCAATATGTAAAATAGAGGGAACTAGTGCCAACCCGTTTTGATCTTTTAATACAATTGGCTTTCTTGTGTCTGGATGAACCAATGCAACCAAACTGTTGGTAGTCCCTAAATCGATCCCTACGATCATTTCTGCTTGTTGCAGACTTCCTGTAGCGATATTTATTCCAATTTTTGGCATGTACTAACTTGAACGAGGTCGCAAAAGTAACGCTTAAACCACTGCAAAGGTTCATTCAATTACCGCTGCAGATACACCTTACCCTCGGCCAGTAGCAAGCTACCTGCGATTTTTCGATATGGAGTAACCGCGCTATTGTTGTCTTGGGCAAGAATGCGGCAACTGTACACTCCATTAGCGAGTGGGTGCCCTCCCTGATCACTTCCATCCCATTCAAATAGACAAACAGTTCTGCCAAGCCGAAGTGGCCCTAGTTCACTGGACCTTACCACACGAACCAGCTGTCCAAGGGAATTAAAAATTTGTAATTGAGGATTGGTGGGAATTGTATTTCCCCAGACCGTAAAACTAAACCGTGTCCGGTTGTTGAATGGATTTGGATAAAAGGAAAGATTAAAATCAGGAACAAGTTCTGCAATCCGAAATGTAATACGATAATCAAGTAGACCTGCCTTATTCCCTGCGCGATCTCTAGCGGTTACAATTAATTCATATAAGCCCAGCTCAGCCAGCAATGGTCTGAATTGGACCAAGGCTTTATTATAGATAGCACCGCGGCTGGGAGGAAAAAATTGCAACGTATCTCCACGATAATTAAACCGTCGTGTAACGCCACTTGGATAACGAAGTGAAACAGTAATCAAAGCAGTATCATTTAGCAGTAGCCACTTTGATTCATCCAGTAAGCTAATTTGAATATCAGGTCGCGGAAGTACCAACTGCCCGTTTGAGATATGTTTCCCATCAAACGTAACATCTAGTATGGGAGCAGTCTGGTCAGGACGAACAAAAACAGTTTTGTAAGCAAGATTATTAAATAGAAATTGCTCCCGTTGTCCTGGTTGTGGATTTACTTCCAACTTCAACAGATTAGCACCCGAACGATTATCACTTGGAATACTCGCTCCAACCCTCACCGTATCTCCAGCCGGTAGCGGACGAGTTTTAGGAAGTTGAACTAACTGCATCGAGTTGTCTTCACCAGTTATTTGCATTTGTACCCCTATGCTGTCAAAAGCAACTTCACTTATATTTTGAAAAGCGATCCTTAATTCAATTGGTTCGCCCTGCTCAACGGTATCTTTAGATACCAAGTATTTAGCCGGTGATAAAGCACCTTCAGGCACTGGAGAAAATAGTAATTGCCATTTTGAAAGTTGATAGGGCGTATAATGCACAGTATCCAGCGCTTTCAATTGAAGTTGCAAATATGGATACCGTGATGCCTCTATCGCTTGTAAAGGAATCACAGACTGACCAGGCGAGATCCCTGTTTGTAAAAGCGTTGATTGACCTTGAAGGTCTAAACCAAATACTGATAATTGAACGCTGTCACGATTTGGCCACTCAGCATTGCCTTGCCATTGCAACTCCTGCCATTGTTTAGCGGGCCCGAACATTGGAGATTTTATAATACCCAATGTGTCAGAGGTGGGTATATCCAACGAGAAAAAAAGTTGATCATAGATACCATTGCTAAATGCAAAACGAGGTTGGAATTGCGGCAACTGGTTCTTCTTGTAAACAAATGCAAAAACTCGATTACGATTAAATGAGTCAATTGCAGTGAATCCTTGCTGCAATAATCGATGATAAACAGAATTACCAGCGCCTAAAAACAATTGATCATTTTTCCAATCCGGTGCATATGCGTTGGAAGGATAATTAGTTTCCATGATATTACGAACCACTACATAATAACCATCCGGTATGCTATCTAGGAATTCAACAATCCTTCTGCGCACATTTGTATCAGCAATATTGAATTGAAAATTGTAAGCAGCGCCAACTGCTTGCGCAGCCGTTTGCACACAAACTGGATCACTACCAAATCGACCAGGCTGGCCAGGCAAAGCATTCACAATCGGACGTAGGGTAACAGGATGCAATACGTTAAAAACAAGTCGATTTCTTGCGCAGGCATACATAACCAGATCTAGCCCATTCAACCCCAAATAAAAACCAGCCAATGCACTGGTAGCTGTAAAGAAAACACCATTACGAATATTCAAGTGATTTTGCCGCGTGCTAAAACGCCATAGACGGTTTGCGCTATCTAATCGAACACCTATGGTATCTGATAATAAGTGTTGATAGAAGTGGGACTGCCCCATGCCGGTAGTATTGCCAGTGCGATAGTGAAAAGAGGCTTGGTTCCAGTTTGGAGACGCAGATCCACTTACAGGAGCAACTCGCCAGTAATACACTGTATTATTCCGGTATGTGATAGTGGGGTTGAATTGCACTAAACCTCCCACCGATTGTACCGTGGTGCTGACCAGCAGCGGCGAGTTAAAAAACGTAGTAGTATCCAACTCAAATCGGAATGTACGAGGGCCCGTGAATAGTGAGGCTGAAGAAGCGCTAAATACTGAAATCGGCTTATTAACAATTGCGAACGGACTGGGATACACCGGACGAAGCTCATCATCCACCACCAAAACAGATATAGTGCTACAATTATTGTTCTCATTTAACTCTGCAACGGCATTCTCCGGATCGATACAAACACTAATTTGATTAATCCCCTTGTCTTGTGCAGCATTGATCGGAATTTGATATTGAATGGTATCAGCATTGAAAAGATCAAAGATGGTATCTCGTTTCCACAACCCTGTTATCCCGTTGGGCAATGTTCGGTTGATGGCCAGCACCAAGGGCCCCTTGATTGCACGGCCAGCATTACGTACCACCACTTGCAAGTTATAATGCCCATCAGCCACCGATACAGGAGATGGACTAACGCGCAACTGCTCGGGTTGCATAAAATAATCCGGCTGCGAACTAGCCGAATAAAAACGAAGCGCAGGATCCCCATTCAAGGCAGTTTGTTCAGCATGAACACGAGCTAAAAAATCACCAGGCCCTGCAATCAAACTAGTTTGCAAAGCCGCCTGATTCATCAACTCTCCTACTATTTGACCGTAATGTGTAACACTGGCAGCTTTTAGGAAAGCCTCATTTTGTAGTTCAAGATAGTTAACCAACCCAAGGCTAGTAGAGGCGATCGTTGCAATTCCTCCTCGTTGCGGCGCTAACACAAATTGTTCAGAAATAGTTTCTTTCTCAACCAGACGCGTAAGATTAAAATTGAAAAGATTACCAGCCCTGCAGCCAAGCATGATATAAAAAGGATACTTGCCCTGATTGTTGTACCCACTGGGATGATCCAGGTTATATTCTAAAGTGTTAGCCGTGGAATGACCGAAATAGGTCATTAACCCAATGCCCTCCTCAAACAATTGGTAAATCTGCTGTGCACTTAATTGTGCTACTGGAGCAGGACTAAGTTTACTGAATGTATGAATACGTGCTCCATAAAAAGTATCCTTTAACACACGTGCAAATCGATTCATGGAACTAGTGATGGCTTGACCAAGTCCTTCCTCGCCCACTCCAATTATATGGACTACATTTTTTGTCCAGGCTTTTGAGGCTGCAGTGATCGAGTTGTCCCGAAGAACCCGCTCCGCTTGTTTTACCTTTTCCAGATAATCGGCAATTTCCTCAGCATTGATTACTGACAACCTGCCAATTGGAACTTTTGGATTAACCAAAGCACCAGGCTCTGTGGCTAACAATAAATCAGATGCCGGTGACCCAAAACTTGGAATGAATGATAATTTATTCAGGTCTGGATTACTTTCTTGCCCCCGCTCTGCTGTGTAAAGAACACCTTTACCCAAGAGAAGCACCGCTTTTATTGGGAAACTATATTGACGTCGTGTCCAATGTATAAAGTTACGAACCGCACTGGGGTGTCTTTTTATCCCATAAGCAAATTGATCTTCCAGTTGATCAATAAAATATAGCTGAGCTCTATAGGAGCCTCCTGCAACAGTTGTCCGAAAATCTCTGTATTGTTCAAGCACGGGTACCCCACTAGTAGTCCGCTCCAAGGCTGGGTGAGAAATTATCAAATAATCTCCTTGACGAGAGGGCTGACTATAATCGATAAAATTTCGAGTTGCCAGCG
>CAIRNW010000183.1 GCA_903879995.1 uncultured Bacteroidota bacterium | reverse complement strand
CCCCAGTTAGAGCGAACCGAATTGATTACCCAAGTGCAGGAGATGGTTGACTATATGAAAAAGCGTGCGGGTGCTGGCGTACATTTTTCAATGGAGGTTCAAGCAGTCCAACCTCTGCAGTTATTATTATCTCCTCCATTATTCAATTGGGTTATTGAGAATTTATTAAAGAATGCACTCGATGCGTTAAACGGGGGAGGTGCTGTTACTGTGTGTATAATTGAAGACGCAACTACGGTACAGATTGAAGTTGCCGATACTGGGAAAGGGATTCCTAAAAATGAAGTTTCACAAGTTTTCAATCCAGGCTTTACTACTAAGAAAAGAGGCTGGGGGTTGGGCCTTACTTTATCTAAAAGAATTATAGAGCAGTTTCATAATGGAAAACTTTTTGTAAAATATTCCGAGTTAGGTAAAGGGACTACGTTTGCAATCACCCTGCCAAAATAGTTTCTTATATTTGCATCCCCTTTTAAAAAGGTGCGGGCCCAGGTGGCGAAATTGGTAGACGCACTACCTTGAGGTGGTAGCGCTGGAAACGGCGTGCTGGTTCGAATCCAGTCTTGGGCACAAAGCCCCCAACACGAAGTGTTGAGGGCTTTTTTAATTGGATGCGTGCAAAGCTTGCTTTGCTAAGCAGACAAGTAAAAAGCCCGTCACGCCGAAGGCGTGTGGGGCTTTGGGTAAGACCAACTTATTGCGATGTGTGAGCGAAGCGAACACCATTCAGTCTTGGGCACAAACAAAAAAGTCCTACACTAAGTGTGGGATTTTTTATTTTGCATCAAATCAATTTCATGAAACCTATCCAAAACTTTAGAAATCATTCTCGCTTACATCCTACCTATCATTATTTCATTGCGCCATTAGCCATTGGAAGTGTTTTGGCAAGCGGATGGATGCTTTTTTGTAGTGCTAACAGCATGTGGCAGTCTATCTTAATTTTTGTTATCAGCTTAACATTGGGCACCACTGCGGCTTTGTTAAGAGTATATGCCCTAAAAGTACAAGACCGTGTAATTCGTAGTGAGGAAAACTTTCGTCATTTTAGATTGACCGGTTCTGTTCTCAACCAGAACTTGAGAATGAGCCAAATAATTGCTTTGCGCTTTGCATCGGATGATGAATTTCCTGCATTAGCTGCACGTGCGCTCAATGAAAAAATGACGGCCAAGCAAATAAAGGAGGCTATTGTTAGTTGGAAAGCTGATTATTGGCGCATCTGACGCTTACTCAACTTGTATGGCAAGCGCAGTCTGCGGAGTTGGATAATAGGCCAAGCAGGTTGCGCAGGTTTCGTTTACACGGGTAGTAACTCGAAAATAGAATTCTTCGCCCTCTCTTATGTGGGTTGGAAACTGGCAAGGGTTGGCAAGTCGGAATGCATTTTGATAGGTAATTCCAGTAGTGGGATCCGTCCAACTACTCTCAAACTGGCCTGGATTTAAAGCACCTTGAGTTAGCGTAATTGTAATATTAGCGCAGATCCCATTTACAGCAAGTTTCCCCTTTAATAAAGGGCCAGTTGCTTGTTTTTCACATTGAAATCCTAGGAGCGAAAAAGTTACGCCTAGCAGTAATACTATTCTTGCAGTGCTTCTCATATCAATTAACTGGTGTAAAAATAAAGAAAATCTCACCTTGCTACCTTATTATGTTCTGCATAGCCTTTTCTTACATTTGATTTATGAAATCTACTCCTCCAGGCGCTGATCAGGCTATAAGCCGTTTGCTTTCAATTATGGATGATCTACGTGAAAAATGCCCCTGGGATCAAAAGCAAACCATGTCTTCATTACGTCAACTCACCATTGAGGAAACGTATGAGTTGGCTGATGCAAT
>CAIRNW010000182.1 GCA_903879995.1 uncultured Bacteroidota bacterium | reverse complement strand
CGAGAAGCATACACATCGTTCAATTCATTTTCCGGGACAGCAATAACAGGAGCAGGTGCCAGCCCAATAGCAAGCTCTGCCTCTATTTTTTGTTTGAATTCATTTCTGATATCCGCTACATCAAAATTTGTCAGTACACCTTGTTCGATTAAGTAGCGCTCATAATTTTTTATGGGATCTTTTTGTTCCCAGGTAGTAAATAATTCAGCCGGGACATACTTTGTTCCGCTGGCCTCTTCATGCCCACGCATTCGAAAGGTCATGCACTCAATGAGATAAGGTTTTTGATGACGAATACAATATTCGCGAACCCCCTTAATCGTGTCGTATACTGTTAGAATATTATTTCCATCAATACGTACTCCCTCCATTCCATATCCCGCCGCCTTATCTACTAGTCGCTCGCACCGATACTGTTCTTGAACAGGTGTGCTTAATCCATATCCATTGTTTTCAATCAAAAAAATAACAGGCAGATCCCATACTGCTGCTACATTCAATGCTTCATGAAAATCACCTTCACTGGTACCTCCATCACCCGTGAAAGCAAGTGAAACTTTATCCTTCTGGGCCAACTTATAGGCTAAGGCTGCTCCATCCGCCACAGCTAACTGAGGACCCAAGTGTGAAATCATTCCACAAATATGATGTTCCTTGCTTCCAAAGTGAAAACTACGCTCTCTTGCCTTGCTATAGCCTTGTTGGGTACCCTGCCATTGAAGAAATAATTGATGCAAGGGCATTTGCCTGGTAGTAAAAACACCCAGGTTACGATGCAATGGCATAATCCACTCATCCTCCTGCAGTGCCAGAGTGGCGCCTACTGCAATAGCCTCTTGGCCGATGCCACTAAACCATTTAGAAATTTTTCCTTGCCGTAATAATACCAGCATTTTATCCTCGATCATCCGGGGCCATAACAAATGCTTGTAAAATGCAAGCAGCTGTTCGTTTGATAAATCCTTTCGATCGAAGATCATACTACAAATTTCAGAAAATAAATCCAACAGCCATCAAACTACTACTAGCTCATAAAAATCTGCAGGATTAAAATAACGCTGCGCCAGTACTTGCAATTGTTGTGCATCTACATTGCGAATAGTATCAATGGTACGATGAAAATGAGCAGGAGGCAATCCATTTAAGATAAGATTCTTCCATCTTGCAATCAATTGAAAGGGGCCGTCTAAATCTCCCAAGAGTCCTCCCATCATATAATTGCGAACCAAATTCAATTCCTCTTCAGCAATTGGCTCATTGCACAACCGATTCATCTCAGCATATATTTCCCGTATAGTGGCTTCACATACATCTTTCCCCGCCTCTGTACTAATCATCCAGGCAGAGGTCTGCTGAAGGTTAAGGAGATAACTATGAATTCCGTACGTATATCCTTTTTCCTCTCGAATATTACTCATGAGTCTTGAACCAAAAAATCCTCCAAATACTGTATTCAATACAAGGGCAGGTAAAAAATCCGGATGATGCCGATTCGGAAAAGGGCGTGCTATACGAATAGCACCTTGTACACCAGCCGGATCATTCTGTATACTATACTTCTTTTGTTCAACAGGTTGCAGTAAATAAGTAGGTAAAGAAGGTACATCAATGGGGAGATCTCCAAAGTATCGGTTTAGTTTTTCCAATAAATCAACAGGAATTTTCCCAGCCACAAAAAGTTGAAAATGGCCCCGCTTATAATACCGATCATAAAATGCAAGCAAGGCTTCACGAGTCAGTGAATCAAAGGAACTAGGAGAACTATATTTTCCATAAGGATGTTCCTCTCCAAATAAATAGGCATCAATCAAACGACCCGCTACATAATCTGATTTACGCAGATTAACGGATAAGCGTTGTTTCATGTTCTGCTGATACAGCAATAATTCATGCTCGGGGAATACCGACTCAGTAAGTACTTCCCGTATTAATGGGAGCAGTACATCGATATGCTTATTTAAACAATGTAATGTGATTCCCGCTTGTTCGTTATAACAACCCCGATTGACATAGGCACCTACATAATCAATCTTCTCATCCAACTCATAGGCTGTATGTGTAGTCGTTCCTGCGCGCAATAAATAATTAGTGGTAGCAGCAATCAGATTTTGAGTTTCATAAGAGTTCCCTGCTTTATAGAGCCATTCAATTTGCAAAACATCTTCTGCACCTGCATCAATCATATAAACTTCCACCCCGTTATCTAGTTGATGATGCGCATAGGGCTTTAGTTCCAGCTGGTAATGTACCGCATCAACTATCGGTGGCATTTTTTTACGATCGATCATGCGGATGGATTTGCGTAATAATAAAGCGTGTTTTGATTCTCAGGGCGAAATAACTCGTTGGATACAGCTGCCACTTGTGCCGTAGTAACTGCCGCATATTTACCTAGTTCTTCATTCATCCAGGCAGCATCCCCAAGTAATTCATAATAAGCTAAGCTACTGGCACGACTCATCACACTCATGTCTTCAAATGCAATGGCACTCTCCGTTTTATTTTTCACTTTTTCTAACTCTTGCTCAGAAGGAGGTTGCGACTTGAAAGCATTCAGTTGTTCCTGCAGGGCCTGCTCTGCTTTTTCCATGCTAACTCCCTCCACTAGTTTTCCCTCGATGGCAACCAGTCCCGGATCGCTACTCCCAAAATGATAGCAATCAATATGCACAAATAATTTTTGCTCCTTGACCAATTGTTGATGCAAGCGAGAGGAAGCGCTGCCTCCGAGCATATCCGTTAATAAATCGGTAGCATGATAAGAGGCGCCCAGCCGATCCGTCATATGCCAGGTTTTACAAAGAAGATCTAATGGAACGGGGGCTTGTATCATTTTGTAGCGGGGAGCCGTTTGAGTAGGTTCAACCGGTAACTTACGTTGGTACCGGGTTCCCGAAGGAATAGGACCAAACCATTTTTCTGCTAACGCACGTACTTGTGCCACATGTACATTACCTGCCACTACCAGAATAGCATTACAAGGTGTATAGTGTTTGAAGAAAAAATCCTTCACCTGTTGCAAGCGGGCTTGTTCAATATGTGCCAATTCACGACCAATGGTCATCCAACGATAAGGATGAACCTGATAAGCCAAGCTGCGCATATGACTCCACACATCGCCGTAGGGCTTATTTAAATAATGTTCTTTAAATTCTTCGCAAACTACTTTTTGTTGTACAGCTAAACTCTTTTGACTAAATGCCAGGGAAAGCATTCGATCACTCTCTAACCAAAAAGCGGTTTCCAAATTATCAGCAGGTAGCTGTATATAATAATTGGTTAGATCGTTAGTTGTATAAGCGTTATTCTCTCCACCCGCTAATTGCAGGGGTTCGTCATAATCAGGAATATGAAGAGATCCTCCAAACATCAGGTGTTCAAATAAATGAGCAAAGCCTGTCTGATCAGGATCTTCGTCGCGTGCCCCTACATCATAAAGGACATTCACTACAGCCATGGGAGTGGAAACGTCCGTATGCACCAGCACGCGGAGTCCGTTAGAAAGCGTAAATCGATCAAATGTTATCATGAAGGGGCAAAGTTAACTGTTCAACAGGCTTTCTTGAAGGAAGAGATGTAACTTTGCGGTCATGTTAACAGATCAGTTATTACACCGCGCCCTACAATTTGAATCGCTGAGTCAGGAAGAGGGTTTGCACTTATTCAATCAGGCGCCTTTAGCGGATCTAATGCATGTGGCGGACGAACTCAGAAAAATTCAGGTACCACATGGAAAAGTAACCTGGCAGATTGACCGCAATGTGAACACCACCAACGTTTGCATCGCTAATTGTAAGTTTTGTAATTTCTATCGTATTCCCGGACACCCGGAATCCTATATTACCGATATGGACACCTATCGGCAAAAAATAAAAGAAACCATTCGGTTTGGCGGTGATCAATTACTCTTACAAGGTGGACATCATCCAAAACTGGGCTTACAGTTTTATGTAGATACGTTCAAAGCTATCAAAGCTGAATTTCCTGACATACGACTACATGCATTAGGACCTCCTGAAATTGCACATATTACCAAACTTGAAAAAAGTACACATCACGAAGTCTTGAAAACACTGCAGGAAGCAGGGTTGGATTCCTTACCTGGTGCGGGTGCAGAAATTTTAGTGGACCGTGTGCGTCGCTTAGTTTCCAATGGAAAATGTGGCGCACAAGAATGGCTTGATGTGATGCACGAAGCACATAAACTGCATATCACTACTTCTGCCACAATGATGTTTGGACATGTTGAAACATTGGAAGAACGATTTGAACACTTGATAAAGATTCGTGAGGTGCAAGCGCGTAAACCTGAAACAGCAAAAGGATTTTTAGCTTTTATTCCCTGGACCTTTCAGGATGTAGACACTTTACTGGCAGAGATACGAGGGGTGCAAAACTTAACTACTAAAGAAGAATATATCCGAATGATTGCAATCAGTCGAATCATGCTCCCCAATGTTAAAAACATTCAAGCCAGCTGGTTGACTGTTGGAAAAGAAACAGCAGGTGTTTGTTTACATGCGGGGGCTAACGATTACGGATCGATCATGATTGAGGAAAATGTGGTGAGCGCAGCCGGAGCACCACATCGATTTACCTATAAAACCATTCAGGAGGCAATTCGTGAAGCAGGATTTGAACCCCAACTTCGTAATCAGGAATATGCATGGAGAGAAATCCCTGCGGCCATTGAAGAGCAGGTGATCAATTACTAATAATGTAGGAGCCTTTCTACTGCTGTTTCGAGTGTTTCTTTTTTCTTCGCAAAACAAAAACGGATCACGTGATCATCCTTTCCATCTGCATAAAAAGCAGATACAGGGATTGTAGTTACACCCGCTTCTTTCGTGAGTCGCGTAGCAAAAGCTAAGTCTCCTTCATGACTGATTTGGTTATAACGCGCACAAATAAAATAACTGCCATGACTGGGGAGTAATTCAAATCGTGTAGGCTGCATTAATTGGATAAAATAGTCTCTGCGTTCTTGTAAGAATGACCCCAAACCCAAATAAGCTTCTTTGTTTTTTAAAAAGGTAGCTAAGGCAACCTGTGTAGGTGTGAAACAACTGAATGCATTGAACTGATGAATTTTTCTAAACTCCTTTGTCAGCGAAGGGGGTGCTACACAATAACCTAACTTCCATCCTGTACAATTATATACTTTACCAAAAGAGAAGCAAACAAAACTGCGTTCCAATAAATCAGGATAACGTAAAATACTTTGATGAGGAATATTATCGAAGATCAAATGTTCATACACTTCATCACTGAGAATTAAAATACTGGTGCCCGCAACAATCTTTCTTAATTCCTCAATATCAGCAGGACCCAACACGGCTCCCGTTGGATTATGGG
>CAIRNW010000181.1 GCA_903879995.1 uncultured Bacteroidota bacterium | reverse complement strand
GTTCATCTAGCCAATGACTTAATTTATGGCGCGGGAATGCAGGCTGGTTTAGGCCTTCGGGTGGAGGCTTTGGCGGCTAATCCTGCGGTTTTGACCTGTTTGGCTAATGATTTGGGATATGACCAAGTTTACGCTCAGCAGCTACGGGTTAAGGCAGATGAAGGTGATGTACTGATTGTTTTATCTGGGAGTGGTAATTCCCCCAACGTGGTTAAGGCGTTGGAGGTAGGTAATGCTTTGGGGATGGTAACCTCTGCCATTCTGGGTTTTTCTGGGGGAAGGTGTAAAGAATTAGCCCAAATTCCTATCCACTTTCCGGTGAATGACATGCAAATTGCCGAAGACTTGCAGTTGATTGTGGGACATATCTGTATGCAGTGGTTATGTGAAGTATTAGTTAAGGATTACCGGAAAGCTTATAAGTCTTGTCAGAACGAGTTAGCTAATGGGGTCTAAATATAAAAGACTTGTTCTGGACGTACTCAAGTTCAGAAAGTAACTACGCAAGATTTACTTCTTTACACGGACAGCTATGGATTTATGGGCTAATTGGGATCTCAAATTAATTCGCCCATAATCTACACAAGCGCATTTTTTTCAACGTGCCTTTAAGTTTTGTCACTTACAGAAAAGCCCATTTAGCTACTTTGTCACCCGGAAAAGTTTGCGACAATTTTTACTCGAGGATCAAACAATATGAAGGTCTTAGTAACTGGCAATCAGGGTTATATTGGTAGTGTCCTTGTACCTATACTCCTAGACCAAGGTTATATTGTTCAAGGTTTAGATACTGGTTATTATGCGGACTGCTTCCTTTACCCTCCGGTCGAAAACTTTGTACAATCACGTCAAGACATACGGGATATTAATAGACAAGACTTAGAAGGAATAGATGCCGTTGTCCATCTTGCCGCTCTTTCTAATGATCCGCTTGGAGAGCTGGTACCAGGGTTAACAGAGGAAATAAATCTATGGGGAACCCTAAGTCTGGCAAAGTTTGCCAAAGATGTGGGGGTTTCAAGATTTATCTACTCCTCTTCCCAAAGTATGTATGGTGTTTCAAATGTGGATAGTGAGCTTGATGAGGATGATAGTCAAAAAAATGCCATTACTGCTTATGCACGCACCAAATGGGAGGCAGAATGTGCACTAAAAGAAATGCAAAGTGATGACTTCACGGTAGTTTGTTTTCGCCCCTCCACTGTTTTTGGTGTCAGTCCGCGTCTAAGATGCGATATTGTATTCAATAATCTTGTAGCGTGTGCTTACACGACCGGAAACATCGAGATTAAGAGTGATGGTACTCCTTGGAGACCTGTTGTTCATGTTCGAGATGTATGCGCAGCTTTTCTAGCTGGACTCCGGGCACCAAAAGAACTTATTGGTGGGCGCTCTTATAACGTTGGTATCCGCAATGGAAATTTTACTGTACGAGATTTGGCTGAAGCGGCACAAAATGCCGTTCCGGGTTGCCAATTGAAATTTACTGGTGAGCATGGAAATGACTCGCGAACCTATCGCGTTTCCTTTGATCGCATCTTGTCAGAGCTTAAGGATTATTATGAGCCCCAATGGAATCTGGATAGTGGAGGTAAAGAGTTGGTGGAGTTCTTTAAATTGGTTGGTTTCAGGGAAGATCACTTTAGAGGGAGGACTTGCAATCGGATTCAAGCAATTAATGCTTTATTGAAGTTAAATGTATTAAATCCACAACTAAGATGGCAATGAATCAAATCTGGGAAACAATAATTAGGTGTCGTATTTGTGATTCGGGCGATTTAACCCAGATATTGGATATGGGTGAACAACCTCCCGCTAATAGTCTGTATACTGAATTCAGTTCTC
>CAIRNW010000180.1 GCA_903879995.1 uncultured Bacteroidota bacterium | reverse complement strand
GGTATCTATTGATGAAGTGGCTGAAAAAACTACTCAAAACGCGAATAAGCTCTTTGCTCTAAATGACCCCCAACACTAAATTGTAGAATTATTACTATTTTAGTGCCCTATTACTCAGATAACCAACCCGTTTGAGCCAACCTGAACAAAATACTACCCCTAAATTACCATGGGTTAAACCTGAGTTGGTTGTTATTGACGTTAAGTTAATTAATCAACAGGCAATGGATCAGGAAGCTGAGTTGCTGAATTACTTAGCTACAGATGAGAATGCATTTAAACTTTTCAGCGGCTCTACCTCCGATTATCGACTAAAAGAAGACCTCTCCGAATTCAATGCCCTTGATTTGGTGAAAAAAGTTTCTGTCTACGATTTTGCCTGGAAAAATGGCAATGGACGAGAAATCGGTGTTATGGCGCATGAACTTCAACAAGCTTTCCCCTACCTGGTTTCTGGACAAAAGGATGAGGTTGATGTAAATGGGCAACCAGTCATCCAACGGGTCAATTATGCTAAGTTGGTTCCCGTATTGTTAAAAGCAATCCAAGAGCAACAGCAACAGTTAAATGAATTGCAAGAACAATTGCAAATGATGCTGAAGCAGCAAGAGACGCAATCTTAGATTATCTGTGTTACCCAACGACTCAAGGTTATTGCGGTAAGACCAGTTGTAGCCACCACTACCCCCCAACCCAACCAACGTAACCAGACGGGATGTTGATATTCCTTCAGAAGTCCTTTATGGGTTGAGCCAATTAAAATCAGGCTGAGTGCCAAGGGGAGAATTATGCCATTTAATGCGCCTGCAGCAATGAGTACCTGAACAGGGTTATCAAATACAATGAATAAGGTCAATGAAACAACTAGAAATAACAGTAGTAGTTTTTTCTCTGTGTTGTTATGACCACTCTTGGAATTTTTTATAAATGAAATGGAGGTATAGGCGCAACCTACCACGGATGTGATAGCGGCACTCCACATCACAATTCCAAATAACAGGTAGCCTAGCTTTCCGGCAGCTTGCATGAATACAGCCGCTGCAGGATTGTGCGTTCCTAAACTAATTCCTTTGGATACCACACCCAGTGCCGCCAAGAAAAGTAGTATTCGCATAAGGGAGGCCAGTAAAATAGCAGTGACTGCAGAGCGGCTTACTTCTTTTATATGTGTGTTACCTGTGAGTCCAGCATCCAGCAAGCGATGTGCTCCAGCAAAACTGATATAACCGCCTACCGTTCCTCCCACCAAGGTCAAGATTGCAATCCCATCAATTTTTTCTGGCCAGCACATACGATACACAGCTTCACTGTAAGGCGGGTCAGCTACTATAACCACATAGAGCGTTAAGATAATCATGACGACACCCAGCAGTTTTGCAAAAAGGTCAATGAAACGGATTGACTCCTGCTGAAAAAATAAAAAAGCTGCTAATGTTGCACTGATTAAGGCTCCATATTTTGGAGAGAGCCCTGTCAATACTTCAAGCCCCAGACCAGCTCCTGCTAGGTTACCTGCATTAAATGCAAGGCCACCCAATACAATCAACACCGTCAGTAGTTTTCCAGCGCCGGGTATAATTGTATCTGCCAACTCCTGCGCACGAAGCGAACTTGCTGCTAATATGCGCCAGATATTCAATTGAGCACCTATATCTAGAAGAATTGAAATCAAAATCACAAATCCAAAACTGGCTAGTAGAGTACTGGTGAATGTTGCTGTTTGTGTCAGAAAGCCAGGCCCAATTGCTGAAGTGGCCATCAGAAAAGCAGCCCCCAAAATGGGAGCGGTAAATTTTTTATGATGGATTTTTTCCATGGGGTGATTTACAATGAATATTTTGGATTTTAAATTCTTCCCGCAGGGCTTTTGCAAAAGTCAAGGCGTGCACCCCATCTCCATGCAGGCAAATTGTAGCTACGTTACAATCAATTTCTTCTCCGCTCAGCGCTGTTACTTTTCTATCTTTTATCATCTGCATTACTTGTTTTACACAGGCTTCCTTTGTTTCCAGTAATGCTTGAGGAAGTGTACGGGGGGTTAAACTGCCGTCCGATTGGTAGCTTCTATCGGCAAATCCCTCTCGAACAAATTGAACTTCTTGGACAGCGCATATTTTTTCAAGGGCAGAGTTAGGTAAACCCCAAATACTCCATCTTGGATTCATCTCTTTGGAGATCGATACAATCAGTTGCGCTAGTTCCGGATCAATTGCTGCTTGGTTATATAGTGCGCCATG
>CAIRNW010000179.1 GCA_903879995.1 uncultured Bacteroidota bacterium | reverse complement strand
CAGATTGCCGGTGCATTAGCAAAGCGTATTGTCAATTATTTAAAACCTGGCCAACAGGTAAAGCAAACCGAGGAAATGGGTTTTATAAAATTTGGATCAAGAGTAGATCTATTGCTTCCCCTTGATGCAAAAATTTTAGTCAAGTTGGGAGACAAACCCCAAGGTGGTGTAACGGTGCTGGCTACACTCTAACTAGAGAATTTCTTTTAATTCCAACAAGGAATAGATCGTGTAAGTGGGAAAGCTTCCATCGGAAAGCGCTTCTCTGTTGCGGTTAATGTGATTCACATGGACTTGGTGAATACCCGCATTGCGTGCCCCTAAAATATCTACCTCCAGCGTATCGCCAATCATGATGCTCTCTGTTGCGGTTGCTCCTGCTTTATCGAGGGCGTAAGTAAAAATTTCTGGTTTTGGTTTTAAACTCCCGGAAGCTTCTGAAGTAACCACTGCCTTAAAATAGGGTGTAAGACCTGAGTATTCTAACTTGCTGTGCTGCGTTTTTTCAAAGCCATTTGTAATTAAATGCAGGGCATATCCTTTGTTATGTAAGTAATCCAATACTTCAATGGTATGTGGGAAAAGCAAGGTCCGGCTTGGAAGTAAAGCCAAGAATCCTGTACTTAATGCCTCAGCTAAGGGTTCGTCTGCAATTTTAAAATCCAATAAGCTTAACCGCATGCGTTTGATCCGTAGTTCATCTTGACGTATAAACCCATTTCGGTAACGCTCCCATAGTTTTTCATTGTGTAGAAGATAGTTCCGATAGAACAACTCAAAGTCATTTACTCCACGCTTAGCTAAGTCCAGCGCTGTGTAAAGATGTTGCAGGGTTGCTTTGGCGTTGGCTTCAAAATCCCAGAGGGTGTGATCCAGATCAAAGAAAATATGTTTGTAGACAGCTTGTAAAGACAAATGGGTTGATTTAATAGTGGGTTGATACCTTTGCAAAATACGTATAAACAATCGGTATGGCTCTAACAGTAGTTATTACAGGCGCATCGCGCGGAATTGGTAAGGCATTGGCCCAACACTTTGCTGCAGCGGGTTATGAATTATTGTTATCGGCCAGACAAGCACAAGGATTAGAAGCTACCATCAACGCTTTGCGCGAGCAATTTCCCGGTATTACTATTCATGGCAAAGCGGCGGATCTGTCTATTCCTGAACAGGCAACCGAATTGGGACGTTGGTGTTTATCTTTTTCTGCTCCTGATATTTTAATCAATAATGCAGGATTCTTTCAGCCTGGATCACTCGCCGATGAACCAATGGGTCAACTCGAAAATCAATTACACGTAAACGTAGGTAGCGCTTATCACCTAACGCGTGCCTTACTCCCTTCCATGTTACAACGCGGTACTGGGCATATTTTTAATATCTGCTCCATTGCCTCATTACAGCCTTATCCCAATGGGGGTTCTTATAGTATTAGTAAATACGCGTTGCATGGGTTCACACAAAATCTACGAGAGGAACTTAAACCTACGGGTATCAAAGTAACAGGTGTTTATCCCGGAGCTGTACTCACAGATTCCTGGGGCAATTTTGATAATTCATCAGGACGAATTATGGAAACAGATGATGTTGCTAAAATGGTAGTACAGGCGGCACAATTATCACCACAGGCTTGTGTAGAGCAAATTGTATTGCGTCCCCGATTGGGTGATCTCTAGTTAATTATTCAGCGTATTTGTATCCAACCCCCCGAACTGAGTG
Source organism: uncultured Bacteroidota bacterium (assembly GCA_903879995.1). Classification (GTDB taxonomy): domain Bacteria; phylum Bacteroidota; class Bacteroidia; order Chitinophagales; family Chitinophagaceae; genus JJ008. The sequence goes on along the minus strand of CAIRNW010000179.1, from coordinate 4,522 downwards.
AAAGTAGCGTGGATTACGGCTATCGGTTTCAAAGTACTTTCTAAAATTCAGGATAAAATTATCTATGGTACGCGTGGTTGGGTATACTTGATAACCCCAAACAGTTTGTAAAATTTTCTCTCGGGGAACTACCTCGTTTTTATTCTCAATCAGTAATTTCAATAACATGGTTTCCTTCTTGGATAACTGGATACATTCGCCGGTTACCCCAACGGCTTCCTGGGCTTTAAAATCAATTCTGTTCGGACCAAACTGATATTGTTCATCTACTGAACTTCTGTCCTGCAGTTTTTTATTTTTATCAATAAGCTTATGCACCCGTAACAAGAGCTCTTCAAGATTAAAAGGTTTGGTGAGATAATCGTCCGCTCCTTTCTTTAATCCACTCACCCGGTCCGCACTTGTGTTTTTAGCACTTAATATTAAAATGGGAATTTCGTTATTGCTGATACGGATTGACTCGGTAACGGCTAGTCCATCCATCTCTGGAAGCATAATATCCAGGATAAGCAAGTCAAAATATTCATTAGCGATTGCTTTTAAGGCAGCGGCTCCATCAAAAGCTGAACTAACACCATACCCCTCTAACTCAAGATTTAACTTGAGTGCTTCATGTAAATTTTCTTCGTCCTCCACTAAAAGTATGGATCCTTTTTCCGGTTGATTCATACTGCAAAGTTAACATGGAATACACTGCCTTTTGGAGAATTATCGCTGACACTCAGGGTAGCCTGATGATGCTTAGCAATACGTTCGCAGAGGTATAGTCCAAGACCTGTTCCCTTGGTAGTGCGGGTTGCTTCGTTACCAACTCGATAGAATCGTTCAAAGATTTTTTTCTTTTCTGTGTCTGGAACGCCTTCTCCTTGATCGGCTACCTCCAGCAATACATGACTGCCTGCTTTTTTTAGCTGAACTGTAATGGTGGATTGATTCGGTGAATATTTGATAGCGTTCTCCAATAGGTTATTCAAAAGAATTTGAAGCAATAACGCATCTCCCTGTAAATCTATTTCCGGTTCTATGACGGATTCTATTGCCCGACCTGGAAATCGATTGCCCATGTCTTTGATACAATCTGTGACCAGCAATGAAAAATCAAGTTCTTCTTTTTCGCCGGCAAATCCTTTATTTTCCAGTTGTGAAGAAACCAGAATATTATTAGTCAAAAAGTTCAATCGGCTGGTTTCGTCCAATGCAATTCGGATCAGTTTTTCTTGTTTCTCTGGCTCCAGCTTGTACCGTTGCATGGTTTCCAAGTTCAATCGTGTTACTGCAATCGGAGTTTTTAACTCATGGGTAACGGCCATCATAAATTGCTGCTGTTGTTGTTGTGCCCGCAATTGTCTGCGAACAGCCCTGTACACACCAACGGCTCCAATTAGGATTACAATTAGAAAGGTAATACCCTCACTGACATATTTTGTGCTATTGCGGCTGGCTAGTGATTCAATGGCCGCCACTCGTTTATTTTTTTCAAGGGCGTTTAATTGCGGAGCCTGTAATTCCAATAACTGTAGTTGTTCTGCACGGATTCGCTGATTCTGTTTTTCAAGTGAGATCAGCCACCACAATAAGGCTGCCAATACATAGAGTAATAGTGACCAATATAGAATAGTGGTGCGACGAAGTTTCATTTTTAAGGCATCCGCTGGCATCAGGATCTTTTTTCAATACGCAGCCCTACATTCATTACCTGTTCTAAGGGGTCCTCACGCATGATTTGTTTGATAACAACTATATACTTTCCTAGTTTCCGTAGCGATACCGCATTTTCAAGTAATTCTTTTTGTAATGAGATCCGATGTTCATAAATATCGTCCATGCCCGTACCCAGCCATCCTGATTGGTTAGTGCCCAGTTGTTTTTCAGTTTTGAATTTATACTGTTTCCCATCTGGACTGAACAAGGTTATTTCAAGCCATATATTATTGAAATGATAAAGATCTCGATGACGTAGCGTGATAGAAAGGTCATAGCGAGCTGTTGTATCCTTGATTAAAAAAGTAAATTGGGGGGTGAAGTCACTTTCCCAACGATGAGCAGGAATCGCAACTGTACGCTCGTATAAATTTAGCGGGGTACAAGAAAAATTACCTGTGTTAAGCAGGAGGAATAATCCCAGATACAAGTGAAAACGTGCGTTCCGCATCCAGCAAAATTAAGCGGAAAAGGCAGGGATTCTGCTAGAGTATGTTCAGCACCTGTTCTTTTGCCTTTTCCAGTTCGTCCTTCATTTCTACCACCAGGCGCTGGATACCGGCATCATAGGCTTTGGAGCCCGTGGTATTGATTTCGCGGCCTATTTCTTGAAGTATAAAGGAGAGTTTTTTCCCTTTTCCTTCTTCGGCAGTGGCTACCTGCTCCCGAAAATAACTGCAATGATTACGCAGACGAACCAATTCCTCAGTAATATCCATCTTCTCGATATAATAAATCAGCTCTTGTTCCAGTCTGTTTCGATCAATGGCCTCCTCCTTAAGATGCTCTTGGATCGATTTGTTCATTGAAGTACGGAGTTTTTCACGGCGCACCGGATCTAAAGCCGTTATTTCAGTTTGTCGCTTCTCAATTTGATTGATGCGTTCCAGTAAATCAGCTTCCAGGGCTTTCCCCTCCTCATTGCGATGCTTATTAATTGCTTTAATGGCCTCGTGTAAACCTTTTTTAAATAATTCCCATTCTTCTTCTTTCAGACCATCACCTCCGGAAACTATTACATCAGGCAGTTTCAAGAGTGAAGGCAGCAAATGAGTAGTATCTAAACCTAGTTCAGTGGCTAATTGTGCTAACGGTTGGTAGTACGAACGAGCCACCTGCGTATTGATTGAAACAGGAACAGAAGGGCCGGCCTCTTTCAAACTAATTTGACAATCTACAGTGCCCCTTCCTAAATTTTCTGCTAAACATTTCCGAATCTCAAACTCGTAAGGCTTGAGTAAGGCTGGCATCTTTAACTGTAATTCAAATTGTTTGCCATTGAGGGATTTGAGGTCAATGGAAAGAACTTTATCTCCAACGGAAACAGAAGCTCTACCAAAGCCGGTCATGGATTTAAGCATAAAATTGCTTTGTGTAAAGGTATCAGAATTGCTAAATAAAAAATCCCTCCGAAAACGGAGGGATCTATATGGATGGGTTAGTAAGTACTGGGAAACGAATTTCCCTACACAATATTAAGAACTTATTTGTTTATTAAAAAAATTTTTTCCAATCCATTTTATCAACATTTTAAAAATCCATGTGGATAAGCGTAATAAAAAGCCTGCATTGTTATCGCTACTACCTTTGTAAAAATTAAATCACATGCAGTTTGAAAATCCCATTCCACTTACAACAATTGCACAGTTAATTGATGCAACACTCATAGGAGATCATGGATTTACAGCTAAAGGCATCAATGAAATTCATCGTGTGCAAGCTGGTGATTTAGTTTTTGTCGATCATCCTAAATATTATAACACCTGTATTCAATCTGCAGCGAGTTATATCATTATTAACCAGGAAGTGGAAGTACCAGCAGGAAAAGCGTTGCTGGTTGTAGAGAACCCATTTGAAGCGTATCTCCGAATTGTGGATACATACCGTCCATTTAAACCCTCCGCGCAACCTATTAGTACCACGGCGGTAATTGGGAAAGATACCTTATTGCTTCCGGGAGTTTATATCGGTAATCATGTTAAGATCGGTCATAATTGTATTGTTCATCCGAATGTTACTATTCTGGATCATTGTGTGATCGGTAACAACGTGATCATTCAAGCAGGTTCAGTGATAGGTAGCGATGCCTTTTATTACAATCGGAAAACAAATCGTCCTATTCATTACAGGAAAATGAAAAGTTGTGGACGTGTATTGATAGAGGATGAAGTAGAAATAGGAGCCAGTTGTACTATTGATAGAGGCGTAACATCCGATACCATCATTGGTGCAGGAACTAAACTCGATAATCAGGTTCATGTGGGACATGATTCTGTTATTGGCCGTAATTGTTTATTGGCAGCACAGGTAGCTATCGCAGGAGCGGTTACTATAGAGGATGAAGTAACCTTATGGGGTCAGGTAGGCGTAAACAAAACCCTTCGAATCGGGAAAGGAGCTACGGTGTTAGCACAAAGTGGAGTACCAGGCGATCTTGCCGGAAATCAAATTTATTTTGGAACCCCTACCGAAACTGCCATGGAAAAGAAAAGAGAGCGAATCTGGATCAAACGCATTCCTGAAATCTGGGAAAAAATCAAAGGGACTCAGCTATAGTGCGCACGATACCGCGCACAGGCCTGTTCAATAGTTTTGGTGAGCGGAGTATATTGAAAAGAAGGAAAAACAGAAAGTAGCTTTCGGTTATCAAATGCTGTTTTACTGAGTGCCACTCTTGCACTTTCCCGAGTAAGTAGCGGCTTTTTGCTTGTGATAAAAGAACGAACGGCCTCGATCCGCCATGCCAGTCCTAATATAAATGCATTAGCTTTTAAGCGAGGAACCGGTTTATTAAAGCCACTTGCAATTTGTTCTTGTAATT
>CAIRNW010000178.1 GCA_903879995.1 uncultured Bacteroidota bacterium | reverse complement strand
GGGCACGGTCCTGATTATAACTGGGCTGTCGAAGACTTAGAGTGCCTACAAAATTCTGAAGCGGATTAATTGATAAATAGCTTAAAAAACTCTGTTGAAATCGAAAGCTATCCTCACGCTTCAAAGGCTGGGAATTGAATGAACCATGTATTAATAACCCAAGAAAAATTAAGCCGCCAATAAAATAACCCCGTTTATGAGGAATACCCAACCCATCCGTTTGACTGATTACCTGCCAATGGCTTTTATGATACATCCATCTAAAACTCAACACTGCAACAAAAAGCCCTCCTAACATCCAAAGCAATGGATAGGTTTGCCAAATCATTTTTACGGAAATCGTAAAATCTTCCGCAAAGTTCATCGCACCAGCATCCAACGGAGTTTGATTGTAGGAAAAACTCCCAAATCCCGCTGCGAAAAAAAAGAATACTACAAAAGTGAGTATCGCCAAATACCAAGTCCAATATCTTTTGTTTCCATCCGAAAAAAATGGGGAGAGGCCAGGCCGTACGCTTAATAATACAACTGGAAATAATACAATTGCAATCCAACGTAAGTCATAGCGCAATCCTAATAAGAAAGCGGCGGAGGCCTGACTCCATGTTAAATCGCTAGGCCTGAAGGCTAAAAAAATAATCGCCCGGTAACAAGTGAAAAGCAGCAACAATAAAAAAAACAGATTAGCGACCCATAACAAGGTCTTAGGCATTCGTATGAGTGACCTGAACATAGGACAAAGAAACAACATAACTTAAACAGTTAGGCTGCTTACTTTTGCTAAAGAAACCTATCGAATTGGAAAACCTAGGCGCACTGGATCGTTGGCTGTTCAAGCAAATAAACTCGGCTGGACAAAATCCCTTTTTTGATTGGCTCCTTCCATACTGGCGCACTCCTTCCTTTTGGATTCCCGCTTATGTGTTACTCCTTTTTTTAATGATTTACCGATTCAAACAAAAGGGAGCTTGGTGGATTTTTTTTCTGATCTCAACCGTAGGAACTGTGGATCTAATTGGCAACCAACTTATCAAACAAACTATTCAGCGGCTAAGGCCCTGCAATGAACCCTTATTGGCTGGTGAAGTGCTTCTTCGAATTCCAGCTTGCGGAACAGGATTTAGTTTTATATCTAATCATGCTGCCAACCATTTTGCAATTGCCACCTTTATGTTTCTTACTCTAAGTCAAAAGCTAGGCAAGGCAGGTTATCTTTTATTTTTTTGGGCATTCCTGGTTGGTTATGCACAGATATATGTTGGTGTACACTACCCGGGAGATGTGCTGGGAGGAGCCATTGTTGGAACCATCTTTGCTGCGTTGCTTGCAAAGCAATACAACAAACAGCCTCGATTTGCTATCTTCGGTAGCGAAAACTCGAATTAATACTAATGGATTTTATTATCCTGGGCGTCCTGATTTTTTTAAATGCATTGTTTTCCATGTCCGAGATTGCATTAGTCTCTGCACGGAAAGGACGGCTTGAACATCTAGCAGAAAAAGGAAATAAACGTGCCCAGCGAGCGCTGGAACTTTCTAACCACCCTGAGCTTTTTTTATCAGCCGTTCAAATTGGAATTACCCTCATTTCAATCCTAACCGGGGTTTACTCTGGAGAAAAGTTCAGCGAAGATCTATTACCTCATCTGATACAACAAGGAATTGAACCTGAACTGGCCGACACACTTGCAACATTGATTATTGTAGTAGTAGTCACCTTTGTCTCCATAATTTTTGGGGAGTTAATTCCTAAACGGATTGGCTTGATACGCGCAGAAAAACTTGCGATGGCTGTTGCAGGTCCCATGCGGGTTTTTGCACAAATCACTTACCCATTTGTTTGGTTACTAAACAGCAGTAGTACCCTGTTTTTCAAAATTTTCAAGATTCGTAAAAGTACAAACGACGCCATCACCGAAGAGGAAATCAAAACGCTTATTACCGAGGGTACTGAGGCTGGAAATATTGAAGAGGAAGAACAGGAAATTATTGAAAGAGTTTTTCACCTCAGTGATCGGAGTATCACTTCATTGATGACACATCGTAGTGATATTATTTGGTTTAGCGAAAAAGATACCGAGGAGCAAATCAAAGAAAAAATCATGCAGGAGCCCCACTCGGCTTATCCCATATGCAAAGACAGCATCGATACCATAATGGGAGTAGTTTCAATCAAAGATCTTTATGTAAGTCCCGACCATTTACAATTGGGACAAGTCATGCAACCTGCCCTTTTCATTCCAGAAAATATTTCGGCTTACCAAGTGCTAGAGCGCTTTAAATCGGCAAAAGTGCATTCCGCCTTTATTGTCGATGAATACGGAAGTATTCAAGGAATGCTAACCTTGAACGACATATTAGAGGCCATCGTCGGAGAAATTCCGCAGGAGGAGGGACCCGACTATGAAATAATTGAACGAGAAAATGGTAGCTTTTTAATTGACGCTCAGATTCCCTTTTATGATTTTCTGTCCCGCTTTGAAAAAACAGAATGGATGAATGAAGGGGAACAAGATTTTGATACGCTGGCTGGGTTTATTCTGCATCAGCTAGAAAGAATTCCTAAAACCGGTGAAAAATTTCAATGGAAAGGATTCTCGATTGAAATCATAGACATGGATGGCCATCGGATTGATAAAGTACTTGTGGAAATCAGTGCCTCCATCCGAGAGGATATGGAGTAATCCTCAAAATTCTAATTGAGCCGCCTTAGCCGGATAATCCAGCTTTGCGCTTTTACGTTTATTTTGGGTTGAAAAATGGATTAGATTAACCTGATCATCGTAAAGATCGTAGAGCAAACTGGTTTCGACCGTGACCTTTTCAATCAAGGCAGGAGCCTTTTCAATTTCCAAATAAACATAAACAGCTTCCCTCTCTTGCTCAAAACCTAAATAGTTGGCAAGCATAATTTTTCCATTCACCTGAATAGACAAGTGTGTTTTGAGATAATGCTGAACCAACGTGTCCATGCTAGTATGATAGGCAGGAGCAATCAGGTCTGCCTTACGCTTGTATACTTTTGATAAGGCATCTTCGAAATCGTCCGTAAAAAGCTTACACTGGACCTCTAAAGTAGCCTCCCCGGCATTATGATTGATCTCAACCACTCCTACATGAAAAGGATGGGGAACAGAAGCCTGTTTACCAATGGGTAAGACCCCCCATAAAAGCCAGCCAACTAAGGTGAGTACCGTTTGCATAAAATATTTTCCAATCACAAAACTCTGGATTATTTTCATAGCTTGTTCGAAACGCTGAAAATACTTGGTTGACACATGGAGGCATTTCAATTTTATTTTCCCTTTGGCTGGGAGCATATTATAGGACTGGACGCATTAGACCATCAACTGTTTTTATTAGCGTTAATAGCACTTTACAGCTGGAGAGATTGGAAAACCCTTTTGATTTTAGTAACTGCATTTACAGTAGGCCACTCCATCACATTAGTACTCAGCGTAAGCGATTTGATCCGTGTTGATAGCAAATGGATAGAATTTTTAATTCCATTGACTATTGTAATCACAGCAGCACGTACCATCATCGAAAAATCGGCTGTGTCGCAACGATTGACCCTCAACTATGCCTTGGCACTTTTTTTTGGACTGATTCACGGGCTCGGTTTTGCAAATACCATTCGAATGATGCTGGCAAGTGATCAACAGTTAGGATGGGGACTGTTGGGTTTTAACCTTGGACTTGAAGCAGGACAGCTAGCTATTGTGAGCCTGTTACTCGGTCTGAATTTTTTAATCACAGAAAAAATGAAAGCCCCCTCCCTGATTTACGCAAAACTAGTATCCTTCCTTGCTTTGGGAGTAGCGGTGAATATATGTTTTAATAGATTTCCTTTACAATTTTAATAAATCAAATATGAGAAACCTGTTCTTAATCCTGTTGTTGCTTGTTGGAACCCTTTCCATCCAAGCACAAAACATTCAAAACAATCCGGGAAGTAATCACGGTAATAAGTTTGAACAGTTGGGGACTACATTCCCTACTCCAAACGAGTATCGTACTGCAAGCGGTGCACCTGGACCCAAGTACTGGCAACAACGTTGCGACTATGACATTGTTTGTGAGTTAGATGAAAAAAATCTAAAGTTGAAAGGAAGTGAAACCATTACTTATTTCAATAATTCACCCGATGTCCTCACCTATTTGTGGTTGCAACTGGATGAGAACGAACATAGCTCTGTGAACAACGCCAATTATCAAAATAGCTCATCCATGAGTCGTCAGCTAAGCGTACAGCAATTGCAGCAAGCTGCTGAGGAAAAGGGAGATAATGGTTTAGGGTTCCAAATCACTAAATTGACAGATGCCTTGGGAAAGGCCTTGCGTTATACGATCAATAAAACCATGATGCGGGTTGAGTTACCTACTCCATTGAAACCTGGACAACGATTTGCTTTTAAACTAGACTGGAACTATAAGATTACGGACCGCATGACCATTGGAGGTCGTGGGGGTTATGAGTATTTCCCTGAGGATGGCAATCACTTATTCACCATGTCTCAGTGGTACCCGCGTCTCTGTGTATACAGTGATTTCAAAGGCTGGCAAAACCAACAATTCACGGGACGTGGAGAGTTTGCATTAACATTTGGCAATTTCAAAGTACAAATGACAGTGCCCGCTGATCACGTAGTGCTTTCAACAGGTGAGTGTCAGAATTACCCATTGGTGTTGAGCCCTGCACAATTGACTCGCTGGAATAAAGCACAAACTGCAAAAGAGCCCGTTGAAGTAGTTACCCTTGAAGAAGCTAAAGCAGCTGAAAAACAAAAATCCACCCAAAAGAAAACATGGATTTACAAGGCCGATAACGTTCGAGACTTTGCCTGGACCTCTTCCCGGAAATTTATTTGGGATGCAATGCCTGCCATGGTTGAAGGTAAAAAAGTGATGTGTATGAGTGGATATCCTAAAGAAGCGTATGGCTTGTATCGTCCATTCTCCACTAAGGTAGTGGCCCATACCATCAAAACTTATTCCAAGTTTACAATTCCTTACCCCTACCCTGTTGCGCAAAGTATCGAAGCATCCAATGGAATGGAGTACCCGATGATTTGTTTTAATTATGGACGAACAGAAAAAGACGGCACCTACAGCGAGAGCACAAAAAATGGAATGATTGGAGTGATTATCCACGAAGTAGGGCACAACTTTTTCCCAATGATCATCAATAGCGATGAGAGACAATGGAGCTGGATGGACGAAGGACTTAACACCTTTGTAGAATATCTCACCGAAGAGTTGTGGGATAATAAATTCCCCAGCCGTCGCGGTCCTGCTGCTTATATCACTGATTATATGAAACTTCCTAAAGATCAGTTAGAACCAATCATGAGCAATAGCCACAACATCGTGCAGTTTGGACCCAATGCTTACTCAAAACCCGCTACCGGTTTGAATATTTTAAGAGAAACGGTAATGGGCCGCGAACTTTTTGATTATGCCTTCAAAGAGTATTGCAGAAGATGGGCCTTTAAACACCCGGAACCAGCTGACTTATTCCGCACCCTCGAAGATGCAAGTGGTGAAGATTTAGATTGGTTCTGGAGAGGATGGTTCTATAGCACTGAAGTTTGCGATATTTCCCTTGATACAGTAAAGTATGCTATGATAGATACGTCCGCAACACAAACGGGTGGAAGAGCCAGCTCCTTTAAAAGAAATGTAGATCGTCCCTTAGTTAATTCCTTTGAAGATATCTCCAAGATTCGTAACCGAGAGGACAAATCCATTACCTATGCCACAGACGCAGACACAACACTACGTGATTTTTACTGGCGTTACGCGCGTGGTCTTGAGCCCTATGATACTGCTCAGATTGAAATCAACTTTGGTGGTGCTGCGCCTGAAAAATTAACAGCAGAGGAAAAAGCAAAATTCAGCAACCTACACCAATACGAATTAACCTTTTCTAATAAAGGAGGGTTAGTGATGCCTATCATCATTGAATGGACCTACAAAGACGGATCTAAAGAAGTAGAAAAAATACCAGCACAAGTTTGGCGTTTGAATGAGAAAAAAGTTACTAAAGCATTCATAAAAGACAAAGAGGTGGCTTCCGTTAAATTGGATCCGCTCCGTGAAACAGCTGATATAGACGAGAAAAATAACAGCTGGAATAAATTTGAAGCTCCATCACGGTTTACCCTTTTCAAACAAGGACAAGGACCACGCCGTGGCGCAGGTGGACAAAGTGGAAATCCAATGCAACGCGCACAAGAAGCTAAAAAAGGATTTTAAAGATGCAGCGGCTGTTTTTGCTTCTTCTATTTTCATTGACCTTACTCTCCGTTCAGGCGGCAGTTGTAGACACTGTCTGGATAGAGAGTAAGGCGATGAAAAAGTCTTTTCGTTGTGTGGTTATTCAGCCCTCTCAAACCACACAGCAAAAAGTCCCCTATCCTGTAACTTATTTACTACACGGCTATGGCGGCTGGTATGCCAACTGGATCATTAGGGTGCCTGCCTTAAAAGAGTATGCTGACCAGTACCAGATGATGCTGGTATGTCCTGAAGGAAATAATGATTGGTATTTAAATAGTCCTGAGATTGACTCGCTTCAGTGGGAAACTTATGTGGCGGAGGAAGTTCCAGCCTACATTGATAGTCATTATTCCACCAAAGCCAGCAGAGAGGGAAGAGCAATCACTGGATTAAGTATGGGAGGGCATGGCGGATTGTACTTGGGTCTAAAACACAGTAATACGTTTGGTGCCTGTGGTAGTATGAGTGGAGGAGTTGACCTGAGTTTTAGAAAAAACAGCTGGAGTTTATTGCGTTTATTAGGAGACACCACACGGCATGCACAGCGTTGGGTCGACTATTCTGTTACCGGATTGGTTGATAAAATAAAACCCGAGGCTTCTAAAATAATTATCGATTGCGGTACTGAGGATTTCTTCTTTGGAATCAATGAAAAACTACATCAACAATTAGCCGCAAAAGGAATTCCACACGAGTACACTACCCGACCTGGAAAACACGATTGGAATTACTGGAAGAATGCAGTAGCTTTTCAACTACTCTTCTTTCATCACTATTTTACCAACCCCACTACTCGCTAGTTTTTCTTTTTCTTCTTGTCGTAATCTTGAATCACTTTAGGAATTATTCGAGGAGTAGTATCCTGTGCTGCAGGTAGTGGTACGTCTTCCTGTAACTTGTTCATTATATAATTTTCTACCAATAACACACGTCCGCTGCGCGGGTCGTAATGAACCATCCGG
>CAIRNW010000177.1 GCA_903879995.1 uncultured Bacteroidota bacterium | reverse complement strand
TCTTTTTTCCCACCTCGCTGACCCCTCGCAACAAGTCTAATGTATAAAACCTGCTGGCGTAAAACATACTTTGTTTAATCATAAAAATGGAAAAGGAAATGAGTAAATATTTCATAGTGTTATTCGGGCTAATTTTTTTCATAAATTTTGAAACCTATGCACAGAATTGTGGGATTTCATTTATGATAGATACAACAATGTGTGGAAAAATTAAAATTGTAGATATTATAAAGGATAATATACCCCTTTTAGGTACAATTGGCTCGGCTTTGATATATAGCGATACAAATGGGACTGAGACACGTGTTTCTGGTGATAATTCTATATTTGAAATACCAGACGGAATTGATAAGGGCTATATACGAATAGTGATTCCAAATTGTGACCCTTCTGCTGCAAAATATTTTAAAAAATCATCATTGAATGCAGAAATTTCTAGTACTGGTACGAAGCTTACTTGTGATATCAATGAATTGAAGTTAAATCTAAGTATTATCAAATCCTACCCTGATTATACATCAATCATTTGGAAAAGAGGTAGTATTAAAATCGACAGCGTCAAAACTAGCATTAGTGTTCTTCAAAGCGGAACTTATACTGCAGAGATTTCTAACGGCATCTGCCAGACTACGAAATCTATTAATATAATTGACGATAAAAACCTTAAAATTAGTATTACACCTGGCACTATTTGTGACGGGGACCAGGTCAAATTACAAGCTATAAGCGATAAAAGTAATACAACATATACCTGGAGTAATGGGCAAACGGGAAACAGTATTGACTATAAAGGAAATGCTGTCCAGGGACTATCTGTTACCGCAATATATAAGAACTGTCAAGAAATTGCCAAGCTTAATATTCTTCGAGCGGGTGAACCACCTGCCGTAAATTCCTTTGTTTTGCAAGAGAATATAACGAAGAGCTTGGTATTCAAGCTGTATGGCAGTATTGGAACCGAAGTTGCTGACTTTATTGAATGGACAGAGTCCGGCTTGAAGAACATAGAAAGTACGGGCTTTACTTCCTTGAATAATGGGAAGTTGCTAGAGCTAACACCAAAATTATTGCGACAGGGTACTGGAGTAATCCAATATCTTCTTGTCCCTGGGATAAGGAAGGATCAGCTTATTTGCAGAGGTGATACTTTGCCTATATCAATGAAAGTTGTTTCAAACGACATAGCACTCTATGTGCCGGAGGTATTTACACCGGATAGCGATGGCAATAATGATGTGTGGAAGATTTCTTCATCAAAAGATTTAAATAAAGAAAATTTTGAAATTCTAATTTTCAACCGTTCCGGCGGACTCGTTTACAGTGGCAAAATCCCAGCCAGTGGAGAAATCAGTGGAGAAAATCAATGGGACGTTAATGGCCACCCAGATGGTGTTTATTATTATATTATTAAAAAAAATAATAATGAACCTCCTATTAAAGGCGCAGTTACTATGTTTCGAAAAGGCGGGTGAATTAAACTGCTTAGTTTTAATGAAAAAAAACTGTTGTATGAAATATTCAAAATACCTGTTGCTCATCTTATTAAAGATAAATACTGCATTGCCGGTTTTTTTATTTTCTCAAGGCCTCCCCGGTATCAACCAACATGTATATTTTCCACAGACCTTTAATCCCTCAAGATATGGGGATGGTTTTTTTCTGCTGAATTATAGGCGGCAATGGATGGATCTTAAAGATAAGGATGCTCCGGTTACACTCAACTTTAATGCTGATTTATCCAATTCACTTAATCTTGAATCAAAAAGGATAGCATTAGGATTTGGTTTTACGTCTGATAGAGCCCATTTAACCAGATATTTTGATGGGAACATATCATTCGGGTACAGTCTTGTGGAATCTGAAAATACCCAATTAAGTTTAGGAATAATTGCGGGTATATTGTCACAACGTATCAAAATTGACCAAGATACACGATTCGATGACATACCTCTAAATTATGAGGGTTCATCAATTTTGATAGGAACTGCTGGGCCAGGATTATTTTACAGGGTAAAAGGTACGAACAAAAATGTTTTTGAGTTAGATGCCTCCCTGCCACGGCTTTATTACTCTGCTAACAGGAATGATGCAGGAGCTTTTATTGATGTTGCACCGCATTTATTGCTTCGAACAGCTTTCAAGTTGAGGTTTGCAACATCTACTTTCGAGCCGGTTATTCTTTACCGAAAATTATTGTGGGGTAAAAGATTCGGTTTTAACGATAAAGGACAGTTGGATTTTGCATTTCGTGGAGGCTTTTTCGATGATCGCTTTTGGTTGGGCTTAGGATCGCGGTTACACTTTACCTCCATCGATGTTGAGCAATTCTCCCTTCCATTACAGTTCACCTTTGGTGCATCTGCATTTGATCGAGGAACAGTTGTCGGATCCTTTGATTTGAATTCGTATTTTGGTACTTCTTTTGAGTTAGGGTTTTTATATAGTTTCAAAGAAAAGGATACCGGGACAAGCCGTAAAATGGCACGAAATGAAATTAGTGAATATGCGGAAGCCACTGAGAGGACTTGGAGCACTTTATCTGACACGATAACTAAAAAAATGGCATCAATATCAAATGTAAGCGGCAAAATCAATAATTTAGGCCGTTCGGTCGAGCCGGTTGATGCCATAAAGAACAAGATTAAAGACATTGAAAATGAGTTATCCTTAATTGAAAGTTGGACATCAGCCGAGCTAGGCAGTGTATTGTCCAGGTTTAGGGGGTACAACGAAAAGTGTAGCCAATATGAGCTCAAAAAATTAATTCCCAATAATTCCCCTGATGCAGAAACCATCGAAAAGCGGATTAACGAATTGGAAAATAGAATTGCTTTTATTTCTGCGGAGGTTAAGTCTAAAAAGTACGAATTGGACGTATTAAAGCGAAAGTTACCGCTGGAGCTACGCGAAATTATCAGTAGCAAGCCTATAAAAATCAACGAGTTGGATTCTTTTTTAAACAATGAGCTCGCAAAGCTCACAAAGCGACCACGCAATCTGGAACGCATCAAGGTTGAGAAAAATGCTGTCGGTTTTTCGGTTATGTACCAGTTTCCCAACGCACTCGAAAAATATCTTGTAGCTAAGGATCCTGAGTTGGATGATGTCAAGTCCTTACTCGATTTTATTGGGAAAATGAATACTGGATTTTTAAAAAATGGTGTAGCAGTTGACTCAATCAGTTATGTTGTTTTAATGAGGGAAGATGAATCTGTTGCGGAAAAAATCAGGAGGGGTGTTTATGGGGGTGAATTTGGACCTAAGCCTGAAATCAAATACATTTTCAAAAAAAATAACAATAATTCTTTTATTGTGGCAAATAAAACCCTAAAGTTACAAACAGGTATGCCTACGAATTTAGTACAGATGGCATTGTTAAAATTATATTCTATGAAAAACTTTTTGGAAAGTATTCATATTAAACCTGAAAAATCTTCTGTTGAATTAATAAGTCCTAATGTTGAACTTAAATCTTCCCAACAGTTCAAAATTGTAATTTATTATAAATATGAATAATTTTGAACTGGTCCGGCATACTATAACCTGAAATCTTCACTGCGGTAATTGAACACTCCCCGCATGCAGGGTACTGGGCTGCCCTCCCCGGGTCGTGGCGGTTTGAAGGGACTTTTTCAGCAAAAACTATTCAAGAAATTTTATCCCTATTTCTATGTCAGAACACAAAAAACAAGAACAAAATTCGACGCAGGACAGGGTGGGAAGTTATAACCCAGATGTTCCCTCCACACACAATTTCAAGGAATGGCTGGATAAAATCCAGCAGGAATCCTGGCAATTGGAGTTGATCATTTCCAGCTTGGCCCTTTTCCTTGTAATTGGTCTAAAACCACAGATACAACAGCTTGACGCATTCATAGCTTTGCGTGCGGAGGAAGCTTCAACTTATTTATTCGATGGGCTCTCGACTTTGGCTTGGACAGCATGGTATGTGTTTATAATCAATCTCATAATTCATATTACCGTGCGCGGACTTTGGATTGGTGCAATTGGCTTGAGGTACGTTAGTGGCGATATTGACTTTAGGCGATTAAACTATTCCACTCGTTTTGAAAACTACCTCACCCGCAACGTGGGCCAATTCGATTCCTATATTGAGAAATTGGAACGGGCCGGGAGTATTCTGTTTTCGTTTACCTACCTGCTTTTTTTTCTCTTTCTGTCACTCATCCTTATATTTCTACCCCCAGTTTTGGTAATTGATTATTTTACTTCTAATTCTAAATTACTAATTTTTTTACTTTTAATTTATCTATTATTTGGTTCGTTTTACATGTTTGATTTCCTCTCACTGGGAGGTATCAAGAAGATCGATAATAGGATCATCTCTTCCATTTACTTTTACATTTATCTTTTCTTCAGTGCTATTAGTCTCTCATTCCTATATCGGCCCTTATTGTACAATTTTCTCGATAATCCCTATAGCCGTAGATTGCTCTGGCTTTTTATACCTTATTCCTTGATCATCATTGGTTTACCATCTGAAATAAAATTCAACGACCTTGCCTACTTCCCAGTCCGCTATCCCGAAAACGCCGACGAATTTGAAAATACGCTCCATCATGAACTGGTAGTGAACTGGGTTTATTATGAGGATCTGAGGAAGGCGTACCTGCTGAACCAAAAAAATATTCCACCTGAGGTTGGTGTGATCCGTAGGGCAACTTTGGATCGGTACATGCTTGAGGGTGAGCAGGCATGGCTTTTTCTGCGCATCTCTGAAGACGACGAACGGTACCTGAAAAAGATTGCCCAATCGCCCAAAGTTTGGAAGACAGGTTTTTTAGGGCCTCTTACGATAGGCCAAGAGTATGATTCGCTTCGGATAAAATACATGGCTCCTTATTATGGGGCTTTGTCAGCCTTATCAGAAGAGAAAAAGAAAAATCCTGATAAGTATGACAAGACCCGCTGGGAAGCGATGAAAGACAGCCTTGAAGAGCATCGGGATATGGCAAGAAGGGATTATCAAAGAGCAAAAGGGCGCAAGATCCTACAGGCATTTCAGGGTATTTACGAGGTATCCATAGATTCCGTAGACTATACGGACAGCCTGATCTGCCATTTCTACCTGCATCCCAACATGGGCGAAAAGGGGTTGCTGTGTCGTGTCCCCCTTCGAGACTTACCTCATGGTGATCATCTACTCGAACTGAAGCGTAAGGAAATAGAAGAGGACACTGTAGTGACCAGGAAAGCAGCCGTGATTCCGTTCTTTACCCAATAAATACCACAAGCATGCGAACTATCTTGATTTCTGCAGTAATAGCCAGTTTGCTCTATATGGTTCTTCATTTTCTGATTTATTTGATCGACCCCATGTCGGTACTCATGGTACAGCAAAATTTATTTGCTTATTTATTTGCAATTTTATTAGTACAAACCCTATTCTATTTAGTACTCCCGATTATTGCCATATTCGTCTGGAAGCATAAGACAGGAAAAAAGTATGCTACCTATTTCCAGGCCGTGAAATATCTATATTTATTTTTAGTTCTCTTCGGTTCATCCCATCTAATGCACTCGATAGTTTTTAAATATATGGCAATCCTGCCATTGGATACACAACACAAGGACGAAATCAAGGCCGAAATAAAGAAAAGTGTTGTAAAGTATAGAATCTTTGATATTGTTATGGATGAGTTATCGGAAGAACAGATAGTATTGCAGTTGGAACAAGTTCACTTTGACGATACTGTTAACTCCAAGACCCAGGAAATATATAATGAGTTTTTTGAAAGACCTTCCATAACTTCCGAAATCAAAGAACTCCTGTCATTACTTTTTCGTAATTTACTTTGGTCCATGCTTTTAGCTATATTCGTTCATTCCCCAAGGAGGACTTTGGATGTATCTTTGCCTTAACTTCAGCTGCATAACCAATAGTCCAAACTTTGCCTGTGAGCTCCCCCAAAACGCAATCGGTACAAATTTAGTTTTTTGGTTGAGTATTTCAAACCTGTCCGGGGTTTCGTAGCCAATGCTTTGATGTGGCCCCCAAGTGTTATATGCCACAGACCACTGGTCCAAGGCCTCGTTGAGTGCTTCCTTCGACGAAAATCATTACTGATAGGTACACCCTATCCGCAGGATTTTGTTCAGGTGCTCTAAGATCCCGTTCTGGTTGGTTTTCCAGGTTATATGTATCTGATTTGCGCCTGGTCGCCAGCCTACTGATGTAGCTGCATGGACATAAATTCAGGCTCGTTGTCGCAGCGGATATGCTCATGCTGGCCACGCCAGTAGGACACCTTTTCAAAATCTACTCTAATTTGCTCGAAGATAATGACTTATGTGCCCCCGCATACAATAACATGAATCATTACTCATTCGAAATACTGATGATTCGGACGCTACCCGTGCCGGTCTCAACCGCCCATGTTGCTTACAATGACCATTGCCCGGCCCAAAGTTAACCGGGCCGGGGTCAATAATTCTATGTACGTGCGCCGTATCGGTGACCATTTGGGGACCCTTGCGCAAATGAAAGGTCGTTTCAGTCCATTTGAGCGGTTGCAGGGTTTAGTGAGTGTACACAAGGCAATGCCCCCAGTTTGGATGATACATTTGATAACATGAAATATTAAAAACAGATGAAAGACTTGTTCAAAGCCGGAAAATCGTTACTTTTGGTGTTTATGCTGTGGAAACCGACGGGTTTGTGGGGACAGTCAGGTCAGTTGAGTAATTTTTATGGCAACAGTCATCCTGGGGGTGAAATCTGCGTCAGATCGGGCAATTTCAACACGGACGTTGACGTGGAGCAGTTGGTGACGCAGATCATGGAAAAATTAGGTGCGCAGAACCGCTTTGTGGTTATGCCCTGTGACCGCACGAGCAATGCCCAGGCTACCGTGGACGATAAGATGAGGCCTTACATCCTGTACAACCCGGAGTTTTTGAGAAGTGTAAAGTCGCTGAACTTCACGACCTCCACTGTTCCGGCGGGTACGACAAACTGGGAGAAGCTGGCCATCTTAGCGCACGAGATCGGACATCATATCAACTACCATCTCGTGTCGCCGCACTCGGAAGCCACACTGCACAGCATGGAACTGGAGGCGGATGTAACGGCGGGCGATATATTGTACAAGCTTGGAGCCAGCCTGGCGGATGCGCAGAAAGTGATGTACAGCCCTGAGATATCGGTAAACGGCAGCATGTCACACCCATCGCGGGCCAAACGGCTGGATGCAATCGAGAAAGGTTGGCGGCAAGCGGAGATACAGTTTCCGCGGAGTAGGGTGGTACCCGCGCCTGGACCAGCCACAGAGGAAACCGATGCCGACCTGCGGCAATATAACATGGTGCGCGTGCGCGGCGGCACGTTTACGATGGGATGTACTTCGGAGCAGGGCGGTGATTGTGATGTTGATGAGAAGCCGATGCGCCAGGTCACGGTATCGGATTTTTATATCGGGAAGTATGAGGTGACAGTAAACGAGTTCAAAGCCTTCGTGGAGGCGACAGGCTACCGGACAGACGCGGAAACAGATGGAGGGAGTTTCCTGTGGACGGGTTCTGAATGGAAGAAGAGAGCAGGGGTAAACTGGCGGTGCAGAGCGGATGGCTCGCAACGCCCCGCGAGTGAGGGCAACCACCCTGTACTCCACGTGAGCTGGAACGACGCGACAAAATATTGCGGGTGGCTGTCGGGGAAGACGGATAAAAATTTCCGTCTGCCAACGGAGGCGGAGTGGGAGTACGCAGCGCGGGGCGGTTCGTTGGGCAGGGGGTATAAGTATGCGGGCAGCAATAGCCTGGATGAGGTGGCGTGGTACTCCGATAACTCGGGAGCTCAAACTCAACCGGTGGGTCGGAAGAAAGCAAATGAGCTTGGCTTGTACGACATGAGTGGGAATGTGTGGGAGTGGTGCGCGGATTGGCATGGGAGGTATGGCTCGACTGCACAAAGCAATCCGAAAGGGCCTTCTTCGGGCTCGGAACGCGTGTACCGCGGCGGCTCGTGGGACGAGGGCGCCGACGGCTGCCGGGTGGCTCTCCGCTTCGACGCCCCCCCCGGCAGCCCGGACAACGTCCAGGGCTTCCGCGTCGCGTTCGTCCCCTAGTCGGGCGGCTAAGCAGGGGGCCATTCCTTCGGGGCATGAGCGAGCGGGCGGAGAGAAACAGCGAGCGGAACGGAGTGGGGCGGGTGTTTTCCACAGCCTGCGAGCGGGGGCGTTTTGGTATATAGCCACGTGCTTGAGCCCGTGGTTTTGGGTGTGTCGGGACTCATGACTATGGCATACACATTTTTCCACACCCCTTCCCCCGCGCAACCCTAAAACCCCTTATCTTTGCCCCATGACACGCTTCTTCAACACGACCGGCCTGTGTAACCCGCAGGACCACTATATGGTGGAGCCGTTCCGGCACCGCTACGAGGATATCTTGCACCTGATCAGGTCCAAGCAGTACTTCCTCATCCATGCCCCCCGGCAGACGGGCAAGACGACCTTCCTGCACGCCCTGGCCCATCG
>CAIRNW010000176.1 GCA_903879995.1 uncultured Bacteroidota bacterium | reverse complement strand
TACTACCCTTTGGTGTCAACAACCATATATGACAATCCCCTGTATAAAAATCAACACCCAACGCTATTAAATCAATTGGAATCTGTCCGGGGGCATGCGCTCCGTCAACAAAAGTGGGAAGTCCTCTTTTTTGCGCTTCTTTTATTATTAACTCTACTGGAAATCGTAAAGCCGTACTGCTGGTGATATGACTTAGAAAAATAAGTTTAGTTTTTGAAGTCACTCCTTTCAAAAACTGATCTACAAAATCCTCTGCAGTAACTAAAGGAAGTTGTATGGGTTGTTTCACGTAGTGCGCCCCCTTTTTACCACAATAAAATTCCCAAGTTCGATCACAAGCGCCATACTCAAGTGATGTGGTAAGTATTTCGTCGCCAGGTTGTAAATCCAGGCTTTTTGCAACAATATTTACGGCATGGGAAGGATTAACCACATAAACCAGATCATCAGAATCAGCATTTACATAGTTGGCTAATGCTTTCCGAGAAGCCGCCAGATATTGAGGACCCGTCTCTACAATAAATTGTACAGGCTCCTGTTCTAATTCTAATTGATAACGCTGATATACTTCAAATACAGGTCGGGGACAGGCACCAAAAGAGCCAAAATTCAGATAGGTAATATCAGAACGTAATAAAAATTGATTACGCAACTCAGGTGTTAATGGAGACGCAGTCCTCATAGACTGCAATTTTACAGAATTAATACACAATTAAAGCCCTAATTTCTTTAATAACTCCACCACATTTGAAGCAGCCGTTTTTTGCATAATACTTTTTCGGTGGGTATCTACGGTGAGTTTGCTTAAATAAAGTAATGAGGCTATTTCCTGGCTAGTAAGCCCTTCGCACACTAGTTTAGCAATATGATATTCTCTTTTAGTTAGACCAAAAGGATGTGGGCGACTACGCTCCTCCTCTTCTTGTAACCCAGATAAGCCATCGTGAAAATCATAGGGTGCAGCAAGTACCTGTTGCAAAGCGGCAATCAAATCAACTGCATTCATTTCTTTGGGGAAAAAACCATTGGCACCCGCCTTCTTACAAGTTGTACGTGTCAAACCGTCTGAACGCATGGTCAACACTACAACTTTACTCGGTAGCTCCTCAGATCGAACCCAACGAATCAGCTCTGTACCATCGCTTTCCTTTAAATGATAGTCCACTAAAATAAGATCTGGCTTTAAGTATAAAATATCGGCTTTTGCCTCAGCCACTGATAACCCACTGCCGACCCAATCGAATGTGCCATCCTGTTTTATAAAAGCTTCCATGCTTTGTACAAAAATGCGGTGATCATCACAGAGATACAGCGTCGGTTTCATGGTATTGTGTTATATCAGTTTCAATTAAACAGGCAACCCCTTCATTAGTACTGGTTAGCTTAACTTGTCCTTTTAGTAGGCTAACACGTTTTTCAATATTATGTAGTCCATTACCATGAGTGGGCTGCTCTTTCTGAAAACCTTGCCCATTATCGGTATACAAAAGAACAAGCCGGTTCGCTTGTAATGAACAATCAATAACTACATTGGTACATTGTGCATGTTGAACAGAATTATTAATTAACTCACAAATAATACGATAAAGATGCACTAATAGAGATTTGGGTACTGTACGATCAAAAGCTGTTTTAAGATCAAAGTGAATACCACTATTCTCTTCAAATAATCGGATCCGCTCAGTTATACGATCATTGAAATTATCAGTACTGATAGTAGGCGGCACTAAGTCATGAACAACCTGATGTAATTGATTAATAGATGAATCAACAATAACACGCACCCGATCTAATTCCCGATGCAAGTGCTGATCGATAAACCGAAGTTTTAAATTTGATAGGGAAAGTTTTATACTAACCAATAATCCCCCCAACTGGTCATGGACATCACGACCGATACGTGATCGTTCACTTTCTTGCATTTGAAAATATTGCACGGAAAGTGCTCTTTCATCCGCTCGGGCTGAAAATAATGCCTGAAGTCTAGCATCTTTCATACGCATGCTAAACTGTACAACAAGTCCTACACTAATTAGTAAAAATTGTGCAATAAAAAACAGGAATGGAATTAAGTCAGTGATCCCGGAAAGGGGAACATATGAAAAACCGAACTGTAAAAAGACTTCCTGTAATACCATCAGGCAATACATTATAAATGCAGCTAACTGAAAACGACGTGTAAATTTTCCTTTATCCGGCAGCAATAAAAAATAAAACAGATACAGTAAAAACGCTAATAACCCCACTGCGGATACAACAACAAAAGAGTACTTTAATGGAAGCTTAAATTCCACACTGGGAGCCGTCAATACCCCATAAAGTTTGACTAAAAGAAACAGCACAAAAGATGTAAAAACAACTTTATCAATTGTTCTGATTTTTGTATGGAAGAATAATGTTAAAAAAAGTAAATAAGCACAGATAGATGAAACTGAAAAAACAGTACGTGATTTATAGTGCCATAAAGGATGCTCCGGCCATAAGTACTGATAAAATAGTCCTGCATTATTTAGTAGCCAAGCCATTGATAGTAGCCAATACAAAGCAAAGCTGATATATAGCGATTCTTTAAAATTCACGCCAATATAAACAGCGAGTAATACGATGAGTACAGAAAAACACAACAATGCGCCCACCCCTAAATAGTCAAGTTGAATCAGATTTTCGAGTTTCTCGGTTGATACTATATCAAAACTGATAGACAGGCTTTCGCCTCTTTTATTTAAAAAAAACAAGAGAGAATCCGAACTATGTGGGGACACCCTAATTGGAATAACAAAATCTCGAAAAGGAACAGGACGGTCTGCAAATGGATACCAGTCTCCTGTAATCACAATGGGTTCCTTACCATGATTTTTAAAAACAGCCAACTGATTAATATGTGGATTATGAAAGCGTAAATTGAATGTGATTGGTTGATTGGAGGGATTTTGAAGTATTGTTGATACCCATTTATTATTGCGCAAGATGCCATAATGATAACTACCCGGCTTTATTAATAAATCAGAAAATTGTTGCCATTGACTTTTGATCACGGAGTCCTCCACTAAATCAGCTGGCCGTACCTGTGCTTTTGCCGGCTGGGTAAGCAGAAATAATAAAAAGAAAAAAAATGCTCGGCAAAAGTTCATACCAGTAAGATACAATTAATGCAAAAAATAAACTACCCAGAAGTGGGTATTTACCGACTGGTAACCTCCTCAAAAGAAGTATCGTATTCACTACGAAGTGTGCCCATCCAGCGATCCCAAAACAAAAAATACAACCCGTAGTTTCCTGTAAAATATTTATGGTGTTGATTGTGAGCAACCGCTGTATTTACCCAACGCCCCACCCATGTTTTATTGAAACCCTTTGGATAAAGCTCCCACCCCAGATGGCCATATACATTGTAAATAATAGAAAGCAGAAAAAATAAAAGCAAGTGCGTCCGATGAATGGGAAATAAAAAAAGAAATAACGCAAATATGCCAACTTCTAAAAATGCTTCTAATGGATGAAAAGCATAGGCGGCCCACGGTGAAGGATTGGTAGAACGATGATGAACTAAATGAAACCATCGAAACAATACCGGATGATGCATCAAACGATGGATCCAATAAAAATAGGTGTCATGAATAAAAAATAGAACAGGAAATACAGCAACATAATAAAACCATCCTCGCTCACTAATGGCAGCGTAGAGTTGAGTATAAGGACGAATGGCTGGATTGAAAACAAGGAAATAAGGAATCAATGCAAACAAGAGTATGGTAAAGGACGAATAAAAAATTTCTCGCCAGTAATCACGTTGACCAGGAAACTTGAGCTGAATTTTTCGATGTTGAATACGAGATCGAAATAAAACATAAAAAAGTAAAAACGCTAACCCGGCTACTATATAATAGCGACTCCCCACCTGCTGTATCAAATACAGATAACGATCTAACTGTGCTGGCATATTGCAAAATTACTCATTCAGGCTGATCGTATTCGCCCTTTAAAGCATAGTAACCAAATAGCAAAAAACTACCTACGATAAGTGGTAGTAATATAAAGGCATAAATAAGTGCTGGTATTTTATCAGCGGCCTGACCACTCTGAAATTTTGGAATGGCCTGAGACATCAATAAATAATACCCGCTTAAAATACCTATCACAATCCAACCAATTCCTAATATTCTACGTAACCGATTAAGCATATTAATCCTTTTGTTGAGGTGTAGTACGAATATAAAGTGCTCCAATAACAAAACTTACAGTAGCAATCACAATGGGATACCAAAGACCTTCTAGATAAGGCTTTTCATAGGGTAAGGGCAACTGTTGTTGCAGCGCTATTTCGTTAGCCAATGTTGCTTTTGTTGAAAGATAGGTGGCAATAGCGGGAAGCAACCCTCCAAAAATGCCATTCCCAATATGATAAGGCAGCGACATGGATGTATAGCGGATAGCGGTGGGGAATAGTTCAACTAAAAATGCTGCAATTGGACCGTAGACCATGGTAACAAAAAACACCTGAATAAATACCAACGCCACCATTTTCCAAAAATTAGCTGAATCCAGGATCAAGGTTGCCGGTAGCGCTCCTCCACCAGCAGTCATCCCTGTTTCATACATAGCAGTATACAGCGGGCGATAACATACTACTGCCAACAACATACCCGAAAGCATAATCCATTTACGACCTATTTTATCCGAAAGCCAGCCGAAAAAAATAAAAAAGGGAGTGGCAAACAATAAAGCCCACATGATTAATTGACTGGCTTGTGCCACTTCAACCTTGAGTGTATTTTGTATAAAACTCAGCGCGTAAAATTGTCCCGTATACCAAACTACCCCCTGGCCCATTGTTGCACCAAGCAACGCCAGCAAAACAAATTTGAAATTATATTTTTTGGTAAAACTATCTCGAAGAGGGTTTGATGAAGTCTGTCCACTTTTTTTAGCTGCTAGAAAAAGGGGCGACTCCTGCATGCGTAGTCGAATTAAAATAGAAATTCCTACCATTATAATAGAGAGCCAGAATGGAATACGCCAGCCCCACGCTGTAAATGATGCCGCAGACATATTTCCTTTCACTGTGATTATTACAAGTAAAGACAAGAAGAGACCTACTGTTGCAGTGGTCTGAATCCATGCCGTCCAAAATCCACGTTCGCCCACCGGCGCATGCTCTGCTACATACGTAGCGGCACCTCCATATTCACCACCCAGCGCCAGGCCCTGTAATAAACGCAACAATAAAACCAACACAGGAGCAGCATAACCAATAGTTGAAAAGTCAGGCACACATCCAATCAAAAAAGTGGAAAGCCCCATGAGGACCAGCGTGAGTAAAAAAGTGTACTTGCGACCCACTAAGTCCCCAAGCCTTCCAAAAAAAAGTGCCCCAAATGGTCTTACTACAAAACCCGCAGCAAAAGTGGCTAGCGTTGATAAAAGCGAGAGGGTTGGATTGCCCGCAGGAAAAAATTTAGTAGCAATTACTGCTGCTAAACTTCCAAAGATGTAAAAGTCATACCATTCGATCAAGGTACCCACTGAGGAGGCGGTGATTACTGAAACCAACCCTTTTCGACTACCGGAAGAGGAAAGCATGGCAAGTTTTGATCAAGATAAACAAAATAATGATTTGAAAAATTAATATAAGATGCTGTTATTCATATTATTATGAAGTAAAGTCAAAAATATTTGGTTTATCGGTCCTTTTGTTTAATATTTACATTATAAAAGTTAAACAAACATGGAAGCGTCTCGATTTTCAATAAATGGACTGCAATTGACCTCAGATGTAAATCTTTTTATTCAGCATTTGCAGGAGCAAATGTCCGATTACAGCGAATTGGAAAATTGCCGGG
>CAIRNW010000175.1 GCA_903879995.1 uncultured Bacteroidota bacterium | reverse complement strand
GCAAATTTACGCTGAAATTATTGCCGGTATAATGCTTTGTATCAAATTTCCGTTTAAGCCGTGAGCAAACTGCAGCCTCGGATGGTAGCCCCATCAAGTCGGCCCAGCATTTCAAAATGACCATTGGAATGTACTCGACCTGCATCGTCAGTGGCAATAAAACAACAAGAGTCGATATTGGCCAGATCAATAATATTTAAGCCGCCACTGCCAGACTGTTTTACAGTAAGCGGATCTTCTTCCTCACGCACTAGCACCTTCATCCAAGAGGGACATTCAAAAAGGCCATCTTTTTTTGACCAAGCCTGTGATAACAATTCAGTCATGCCATATTCTGATGCAATAGCGGGCAGATGAAAAGCATTTTTTAACTGCGTGTGTACTTCCTCCCTTGTAATTTCTACTGCTCGGCCTTTCATTCCACCTGTTTCGATGAGGGTAGTATATTGTAAGGGTTGGGGGTGTGAGGAGGCAAAGTCAAGTAAGGCAAAGGTGACACCAATTAATAGCGTACGCTGTTTTTTTGATTCAAGTTGTTTGAGCATTTCAGCAAGTGCTTTGGTTTCGTTCAAGTAAAATCCACTGCTTGGATGACCGGATTTTTCAATTAATTCCTTGACCATATACACTAAAGACGAGTTATTCCGTTCCAAATAGGAGGGAAGTAGTCCAATGATGCAGGTTTGCTGCGGCGGACCCCAAAAATGTTCAAACCCCTTGAAAAAACTGGATCGGTAAAGAGAGGGGTTTCGAACCAAGTGCTGACTGGGGGTGGTGCCAGTGGTGGTGCTACTTTCAAAAATCAGTTCCGGGGTAAAGGATCCTGATGTGACCTTATGTGTTTTAAAAAATCCTATGGGAAGAAAGGGTATTTTTTCCAGGGTCTTTACCTGGTCTGGGTTGCATTGGAGTGCTTGTAAATAAGCAGCATAAACAGGATTGTGCGTTGCCTGGTAGCGAAAAGCCTCCAGGGCTAATTGTTCAAAAGAAAATGAACTGTTAAAGAGTCGGCTTTCCCAGCTCAAATACAGGGAATCCGGTCCATTTAAATCATGTAAATTTGTTTCCAATGCGTTTTATGAATCAGCGTTTCCAGCTATTTTTTTTACTCATACTGTTTGCTGTTTCTTGCAGCAAAGATAAGTTTACCTCTGAACCGAAAGTAGAAGTTCGTTCTATTGAACCGGCTACCGTTTACAATGGTAACATCATCAAACTTTTGGCTCGCTATACAGACGAGGAGGGGGACATAGATTCAGTTTATATTGTCTATAAATGGTTCAATGGTAATAATCCTTCTCGCGTAGACACGCTCATGCGTTTTCCTACCAATCGTTTAGGCATACCTCCTGCATTACGTGAATCTGATATAGCAGTGGAGTTTGAATACAATACCTACAATCAAACTAACATGCTTACATTGCCAGGTGTAACGCGTGATACAACGGCTGCCTTTGGATTGTTATTGATTGATAAAACGCGTAAACGTAGTAATTACGGCGAGTCTAATAAGATTCGGTTGAAGAGACCTTAATTCCTTGCTTTTTTAAAATTTTTCTATGGCTAAGACTGTTTCTAAAAAAACTAACAAGTCGATTCTAACATCGGCCTCATTTACATTTTTTAAAAACTATATCAACAATGCTTCTCCTGTGGGATTTGAGAGTTGGGGGCAACGTTTGTGGATCGATTACCTAAAACCTTATGTGGATACGCACTATGTGGACCCCTATGGAACAGCAGTAGGTGTGATCAATCCTTCTCATCCTTTTAAAGTGGTGATAGAGGCGCATGCGGATGAAATAAGCTGGTTTGTTAATTATATCACTGCCGATGGTTTATTGTATTTAAAAAGAAATGGTGGGGTGGATCACCAAACTGCTCCTGCTTCAAGGGTAATCATTCATGGGAAAAAAGGTCCAGTTAAAGCCGTGTTTGGCTGGCCTGCTATTCATACCCGTTTAGGAAGCCCTGAGCAAAAAGAACCTACACCGCGTACGGATAATTTATGGTTGGATTGTGGCGCGCGTTCCAAAAAAGAAGTAGCGGCATTAGGTATCCATATTGGTGCTGTAGTAACCTACCAAGATGGTTTTGATGAATTAGCAAATGGTAATTATATCGGAAGAGCTTTTGATAATCGAATTGGAGGCTTTATGATTGCGGAGGTGGCCAGGCTCTTAAAAGAAAATAAAAAGCAACTGCCTTTTGGGTTGTATGTAGTCAATGCGGTCCAGGAAGAAATTGGTTTGCGTGGTGCGGAAATGATTGCCCGTCGTATCAAGCCCGATATAGCAATTATTACGGATGTAACACATGATACCACTACGCCGCTGATCAATAAAGCGATTGAGGGCGAAGTAGCCACCGGTAAGGGTCCTTCACTCTGCTATGCGCCGGCTGTTCATAATAAACTGCTAGCTCTTGTAGAAGATGTGGCTGCTAAAAAGAAAATTCCTGTTCAATGGCGTGCACAAAGCAGAAGCACTGGTACGGATACGGATTCTTTTGCTTACTCAAATGATGGATGCCCCTCCGTTTTAATTTCTATTCCACTTCGTTATATGCATACCACGGTAGAAATGCTTCACCGCGATGATATTGAAAGTACCATCCGTTTGATGTATGAAACCTTGTTGACATTGTCCCCCAAAACCAATCTGCGTTATCTCTGATACACTTTGGGCTGAACCAGTACCTTTGCGCGGATGGACATTCGTTGCACACCTGAAGAATTAGCAGTATTGCAGAAAGTGGCTGCAGGCGCACACTTACTGCAGTGTGAAACCTATTTGGTGGGCGGATTTGTTCGTGATAAACTCATGGGGCGCCCCACTACCGATTTAGACTTTGTTTGTATAGGAGATGCGCTTGAGCTAGCTGAGCAAGTGGCTGCCCAATTCAAGCCAAAACCTAAAGTGGATCTTTTTAAAACTTTTGGTACGGCTCACTTTCAATTGAAAACGGAACCGGTAACGGATGTGGAATTTGTGGGTGCTCGAAAAGAGAGTTATCAGCATAGTTCTCGCAATCCTACCGTAACGCCTGGTAGTTTACAAGATGACCAGGAGCGAAGGGACTTCACCATTAATGCACTAGCCATCAGTTTGCAAGCATCCAATTTTGGAAAACTGATCGATCCGTTTGGTGGACTGAAGGATTTGGATAAAGGAATTATCAGAACACCGCAGGATCCTGATAAAACCTTTAGTGACGATCCCCTTCGAATGATGCGTGCCATTCGTTTTGCTACACAACTTGGTTTTGTAATTGAAGAAAGTACCTGGGATGGGATTGTTCGAAATGCCAAGCGAATTGATATTATTTCGCAGGAGAGAATTACGGACGAACTGACAAAGATTCTTTTAGCTCCTAAACCCTCTATCGGATTTGATCTGCTTTACAAAGCGGGGTTATTAAAATTAATTTTTCCTCAGGTAGTTGATTTAGCAGGTGCGGAGTACAAAGACGGACATGGGCATAAGGATAATTTTTATCACACATTGCAGGTATTGGATAATGTGGCGCAGCAATCAACGGATTTATGGCTTCGATGGGCAGCATTGCTGCATGATATTGCTAAACCTGCCACAAAACGTTTTGAGAAGGGACATGGATGGACTTTTCACGGTCACGAAGTAGTAGGAGGAAGAATGGTACCAAAAATTTTTACAAAATTGAAGTTGCCCTTACACGAGAAAATGCGATTTGTAAAAAAATTAGTTGAGCTACACCTCCGGCCCATTAGTCTTACTAAAGAAAATATCACTGACGCTGCTATTCGAAGATTGCTATTTGATGCCGGAGAAGACTTTGATTCGCTGATGATACTTTGTGAGGCTGATATCACTTCTAAGAATCAAGCAAAGGTCAAGCGCTACCTCGATAACTTCATGCTGGTCAGACAGCGTTGTAGGGAAGTGGAAGAGAAGGATCATATTCGTACCTGGCAACCGCCTATAAGCGGTGAATTGATTATGGAAACATTTGGATTATCTCCGTCTAAACCTGTGGGGATGATTAAAGATGCTATCAAAGATGCCATGCTGGATGGTGTGATTCCTAACTCCTACGAGGCGGCTTATCAATTTATGTTGGAAAAAGCAGCTTCATTGGGAATTCACCCTAAGAATTGACCGCTAATTTATCCCTAGCTTTGTAGCATGCCTATTCTTAAGTTTAGAGTTTATTTTGAGGAGGACGATACCATCTACAGGGATATTGCGCTTTTTCATACGGACACGTTTTTCAGTCTTCATCAGGCTGTTTTGAAGTCTTACGAGTTCGACCAGAAACATCAGGCTACTTTTTTCAGAAGTAATGATCAATGGCAGCGTGGACGAGAGATTAGTTTAGCCGTTTATGAGAAGGAGTACAAAGCGCCTCCGCTACTTATGGATCAAACCACAATTGGTGCTGAGATAAAAAATTTAAATCAGCGCTTTATCTATGTGTATGATTTTAATCGAAACTGGACCTTTTTACTTGAACTAATCAATGTGTCCAAGGAAGAAAATCCTAAGCTGACATACCCGGCTGTAACGCGGGTAGAGGGTATCCCTCCCAGCCAGTATGGTACTAAAGCCTTGTTAGGAGAAAAGTTTGCCGATATCGAAGAAAAATATGACCTCAGCAAAGCAGAGGATGGTTTTGCTGAAAAAGATGAGGAAGGCGAAGATATTAGTTTGGATGAGGAAGGAATGAGCGAAGAGGAGATTTAATTCCGTTCATGTCTCTGCCAGTTATCATACAAATTGCAGGTCCTACGGCAGCTGGTAAAACTGCACTTGCCATCGAGGTGGCAAAATGGTTGGATACTGAAATAGTTTCCTTTGATAGCAGACAGTGTTATCAAGAACTTTCTATTGGAGTGGCTCGTCCGTCTGAAGTTGAATTGACTTCTATCAAACATCATTTTATTGCTTCTCACACTATTCATCAACCGCTTGATGCGCATACCTACGCAGAACAGGCGCATTCGGTGGTTAAAAACTTGTTTCAACGTTTTCCAGTAGTGGTGATGGTAGGTGGTACGGGGCTATATTGGAAATCTTTTCATGAGGGATTAGACAAAATTCCTGCTGTAGATGCTGAGATAAGGAATCAGGTAATTGAGCAATATGAGCAATTAGGTCTACCATGGCTGCAATCGGAAGTAAGCCGTCTTGATCCCCTGTTTGCAGCCGCTGGTGAAATAAAAAATCCCCAGCGAATGATGCGTGCGTTAGAGGTATTTCGTGCAACGGGTTCCAGTATTTTATCTTTTAGAAAAAAAGAAACAGCACAACCATATTATTCACTCTGCTCAATAGGACTCACACGTTCACGCGACACATTGGTTGAATTAATTGATCAGCGTGTGGAGCATATGTTCGCACAAGGACTTTTAGAAGAAGTGCGCTCCCTGGAGCAATACGCAACCTTAACTCCACTTCAAACAGTGGGCTACACTGAATTGTTTAGCTATCTAAAAGGAGCCTGCACTTTGGAACAAGCCAAGGAGCAAATAAAAATTAATACCCGGCAGTATGCTAAAAGGCAACTGACTTGGTTTAAAAAGCAGGATGCTATCGAGTGGTTTGAACCGGATCAGCTTGCCGCGATCCGTTCGTACATAAAAAAAAGAATTGCTTAAGCTTGTAACTCTCTTTTATAGAGTTGAATGGTATTTTCTAGACCCCATATTAGGGAATCGCAAATCAGTGCATGTCCAATACTTACTTCTTGGATCCAGGGGATTTGTTGATGAAAATAGCGCAGGTTGTTATGATCCAGGTCATGCCCCGCATTGAGTGCTAGATTCAATTCCTTAGCCACTACGGCTGCTTGGTAATAGGGAGCTATTGCCTTTTCCTTTTCGCCAGCCTGGTAAAGAGTAGCGTACTGTTCGGTGTATAATTCTACACGATCAGTTCCTGTTTCTTTAGCGGCCCTGATCATTTCTTCTACGGGGTCTACAAATAAACTAACACGGATACCCTGATTTTTAAAAATGGCTACCATCTCTTTGAGGTATTGTTGGTGGGTGATGGTATCCCAACCATGATCACTGGTTAATTGTCCAGTTGCGTCGGGTACTAGGGTCACTTGGGTAGGCTGCGTTTCTAAAACCAACTCAACAAATTGTTGCTCGCGGCAATTACCCTCAATATTAAATTCAGTGGTTATGATTTTTTTTAGTGCACGTACATCACTATAGCGGATATGTCGTTGATCGGGTCGCGGATGAACCGTAATCCCATCTGCTCCAAATTGCTCTACCAACTTAGTGATCTTTAGCAAGTCGGGATTGTTTCCTCCTCGTGCATTTCGAAGCGTAGCAAATTTGTTGATATTGACCGAGAGTTTTGTCACTTGTCAAAGATACTATCCTAGAGTTCTTTCCAGGTGTGATCCGCCAGCAATTGGACGGTTGCAATAAATTTCTTGAATGGACCTGCTGCACCCCATTCTTTGGGAGAGACCAAGGATACTAAATAGCTATCATCATTTTTTTGGTAGAGATAATATACTTGACCAATATTCGGTTTGAATGTAAGCTTTGCTTCATAGATCATCAGGGAAAGTTCTTTTCGCTTTTGAATTTCCTGTGCCTGTAAGGCAAGTAATTCAATTTGCTGACGAATTTGGTCAAGCTGCATATTGGTTTGCTCTTCCATTGCCGTCAGCGCTTTGTGTTTGATCATCCCTTCCTCCGTGGGTCTGATTACAGCTCCCGAAACAGATGCGGCATAGGGGAGAACACTCATTTGCTTATGGTAGTACTCCATATTGGTATAGGCCTGTCCATTCTCCAGTTCGCCTTGTTGTGTGACGCGTAAATAACCATTTGGCATGATCTCATGCACCATGTGAAGGATAGATTGCCCACCTCTGTAAAAATGAATCTCAAAGGTGATGCTATCCGAGAATAAAGCTTGTACTTTATCTGCGCCCTCAGATTCAGGAAGGGGGTGTAAGTCCCCATCGGCATTAATGGTATAATTGGAGGCAAATGCCTGGTTTTCGAGGCTTACCCAGTTATGAAAAATGCGTAGTTCTTTTTTGCCCTCTACAGCCTCAATCTTGTAAATACCACTTTTGGGTCGGTCCCCCTTTTCGTAGGACCCTTTTTCAGGGAAAAGTTGCCAGGAAGCTAAAAAATTGTAAGCCTGTACCATGAGAGTATTACAAAAATAGGGTCGAAAAGTTGGCCGTCTTATCTTTAAGTTTCAATCTTTTCCATGAAAACCTTTAGTGGGCAATTTTATCCTAGTTATTTTTCTCCCCCCCGTGAGGCTACGCTTCTATTATCGGATCGAACTCTAAGTATTGGTTTCCATGACCAGGATGGCAACCCTGCCCGTCAAGACTGGCCTATCAAGGAGGTACAAGGTGATTTTTTGTTCGCTGAGCAACGAAGCCGTTTTATACAAATCAATACCCAGGCTGAGTTTCGAGTTGCTGGTCGTGAAGCGTTTGAATATTGGGAGGAAATTAAAGCAGAGTCCAATAAGTCCTGGTTTCGAAAAAAAAGAACTGGTAATCTGCGTCGCACGGCAGCTTTATTAAGTGTGTTACTAGTATCGGGTGCATTATTGTATTTTTTTATGGTACCCTGGTTAGCTGAGCAGGTGGCAACTGTTGTTTCAAAAAAAACAGAGCGTCAATTGGGGGATACTGTATTCGAGGCTATGAAAAGTGCGCAAACCGAGGACACAATGGCTACTCGGGTGCTCAATGAATTTTTTACTGCGTTAGCCATTGAAACGGACTATTCCATTCGTATTACGGTGGTCAAGGATGAAATGGTCAATGCATTTGCCTTACCGGGTGGGCAGTTGGTCGTATACACCGGCTTATTGGAAAATATGGAGACCTATCCTGAGCTGGCGGCGTTGTTAAGTCATGAGTTTATTCAT
>CAIRNW010000174.1 GCA_903879995.1 uncultured Bacteroidota bacterium | reverse complement strand
GTAGTGGAACTTAATTCAACTCGGTTACCCGTCCAAACAAATGCACCATTTCCATCTAAACGAGTTGCATAAATTTTATAATTCGCATCATAACTCATAAAAACAGGTGCATCATTAACTAGAGCAAGTCCACCGGCCTGCGTATCAAAGGATGCACTAATTGGATAAATATTTAATGCATTGTCGGTTAATAACCGAGCGCCTGTTTGCTTATTGAATTTCTGTACATAAACTCCATACTGACTTTGAGACGTGTTGCTGTATGAACAAACAGACCAAACTAAGGGCGAACCAGGATCTGTTGCAATATTGGTCATCTGCTGATAAGGGTCAGCACCACTAGTAGCTGTACTAAAGTTGGAACCATTACCGCCATAGGGAAGCGTACCATTGGGATTGATACGATGCAACCAGGAATTAAAACGACTTCCCTGTGCACTGTAGTAACCGCAATATGTAGTATCCTCTTCACTCAATACAGAATAATAGCGAGCACCAGAGGTTGTTTCTGTTGATAATTGAACAGCTGATGTCCAACTAGCCGCACCACTGCTATTGTACCGTTGTGCATAGAGCGTAGTGGCAATACCAAATCCTCTTCGTTGGAAAACTAGAGTGAAAGATCCATTCAAATTGGGTACCACCTGTCCACGGGTTGTATTGGAGGTGCCTACTTGCACGGTGACGGGAGTGGTCCAGGCTAATGCACCCGCTGAACTGATTTTCTGTACTTGCAATGTGTTGGTGGTAGATTCATTCCATGCTACCACAGTTTCACCATTGCTCAGCACCGCTGGGTAAGGAGCAAGACCTTGCCCAAGAATTACGCCGTTACTACTCCATAAATGAGCTCCGGTCTGTGAAATTTTATATGCAACTGCATTCAATTGACCGCTGCGTTGATCTTGATAAGCAACAATTAAGTTATCATTGGCATCCTTACAAATATTAAAAACGAACGTAGCCGTACCAGATGGTTTATTATCAATCAACACCCCATCTGGCCCTAGCAATTTTGTACCATCTACATCCAGTAGTTGTGCACGCATATCATAATTACCCGTGTTCTCATGATAGAAAGCAATCCAAGTCTTTCCCGTGCTGGTGGTCAGCGACTGCATATCTGCTACAGGAACTGTGGCAATTTCCAGATTAACCGACGTGTTAGGATTCCACTGAGCTATGGATGCCAAACTAAGCACCAGGAAAACGGGAAGGAAAAGTAATTTTTGCATGAGAGGGATTTAATTGAATGATAGACCTAGGTTATGCATAGTAAAACTCCAAATGTCAGCCGCTTCTTCAATTTGTTTACTGGTTGGTTTACCGGCTCCATGACCTGCTTTTGTTTCAATTCTAATTAAAACAGGATTGGCTCCTTGATGCGCTTCCTGTAAACGAGCAGCAAATTTGAACGAATGTGCAGGTACCACTCGGTCGTCATGATCCGCAGTTGTGATTAAGGTGGCAGGATAATGAGTACCCTGTTTAAGTGTGTGTAAGGGCGAATATTTTAATAGGTAGGGGAATTGGTCAGCCTTATCACTTCTTCCATACTCAACCGCCCAGGCCCATCCAATAGTAAAAAGGTGATATCGCAACATATCCATTACTCCCACTGCTGGTAAAGCAACTTTAAAAAGGTCAGGGCGCTGTGTCATACACGCACCAACCAGTAAACCGCCATTTGAACCACCACGGATGGCAATCAAATTGTTCCGTGTATAGTTGTTTTGAATTAAGTACTCTGCAGCACCAATAAAGTCGTCAAATACATTTTGTTTTTTAGCTAACATACCAGCCTGATGCCATGCCTCGCCATATTCGCTTCCCCCGCGTAAATTAACCACCACATACAATCCACCCTGTTCTAACCAAAAGGCATTAGAGATACTAAAACCAGGTGTTTGTGGAATATTAAATCCTCCGTAACCATAAAGTAAAACAGGATTATTACCGTTTAGTGAAAAACCTTTTTTTCCTGTGATAAACATGGGTACGCGGGTACCGTCTTTACTAGTAAAAAATACCTGCTTTGTTTCATATGCTTCACTTTTGAAAGCCGTTTCCGTTTTTCGAAATAACGTAGAAACACCCGATGCTATATCATAGTTAAAAATAGTAGGCGGATAAGTATAAGAAGTGAACGTATAGAAAAACGACTTATCGCTTCGCTTTCCACCAAATCCACTGGCGGTCCCGATTCCGGGTAGTTTAATTTCCCGAACTAGCTTTCCTTCGTAGGTATATTGCAACACACGAGTTGAGGCATCTTTGAGATAAGAACAAAATAAGTAACCCCCTCCCGTCCCTACACTCTGCAGTACTTCGGGTTGCTCAGGGATAATTGTTTTCCAGTTATTGACACTCGATTGGTTGGGGTCCACCAATACTACTTTAAAGTTGGGAGCATCCTGGTTGGTTTTAACTAATAGGAAATTTCCATAACTATCCACCACATCAGGATCCGTTTTAAATCCACTTACAAGGTTGATATAATTGTCTT
>CAIRNW010000173.1 GCA_903879995.1 uncultured Bacteroidota bacterium | reverse complement strand
ATGGCAGTGGACTCTTGGAAAAACTCAGTATGACTGGCTGAAGAGCACATTAGAAAATTCCACTGCGCAGCACAAATTTGTTTATGTACATCACTTACTTTATGGAAATGCTCAATCTCGTGGTGGAGTCGAGATTGCTAAATTCAACGAGTGGGGTGGAAAGAATCGAGACGGCTCTGAAGGTTTTGCAGCAAATCGTCCTGGTTGGGCAAAGCCAGTTCACCAACTTCTAGTAGAGAATGGTGTCGATTTTGTTTTCAAGGGTCATGATCATCTCTATGTGAAGCAAGAATTGGATGGCATTATTTATCAGACTCTTCCACAACCAAGCCACCCCGGTGACAAAGTCAATTCTGCTACTGAGTACGGGTACCTCTCAGGAAAAGTAGTCGGAGGTTCAGGTTTTCTAAAACTCACCACAAATTCAAATTCAATAAAGGTTGATTTTATTAAATTTGATGGATCAATTGCTGATTCATATGTGAAGAATTCCTAATGCGAATAATTCGAATCGCACTCGCTGCCTCTCTCGTTTTGACGAGTTTTCTTCCTATGCAATCTACTTTAGCTGCTGCGAAGATATATTCGTTCAAAGCAGAAATATGGGCCGACAACTGGTTTGCGCTCTATGTAAATGGCAAGAAAGTGGGGGAGGACTCCACCCCCTTCAACACCGAGCGTTCATTTAACGGTGATTCCATAGCCTTTAAAGCCAGTTACCCCTTAACAATTGGAATCATCGCACGAGACTATGTGGAAAATGCTTCTGGTCTTGAGTACATCGGAAAGCCCAATCAACAGATCGGCGATGGCGGAATTATTGCCCAGATCCGAGAGTTAAGTTCTGGAAACATCGTCGGATCTACTAATAAGGGTTGGAAAGTATTTGTTACAAATACTGCTCCACTCAATGAGGAATGTGTAAAGTCAAGCAATCCTCTTCAAGATTGTAAAACCGCAGTTACTAAAGCGCCTACAAGTTGGTACTCAACTTCTTTTAAGGACACAAGCTGGAAGAACGCCACAGAATTCACGCCAGCAGCTGTTGGAGTTAAAGATGGGTACTCCAATTTTACTTGGGCACAGGGTTCTTCATTGGTCTGGTCTTCTAATTTAAGACTAGACAATACAATTTTATTGCGCACCAAGATTCTTGCTCCGAAGACCTCTGTGAAAGCAGCTTCGGTGTTTACAGTGGGAAGTCCGGACTTTGTGAATGGTGGTGCGCTCCCAAAAAATTACACTTGCGACGGTTCTGGAATCTCTCCTGCACTCACATTTTCAGGAGTACCTGAATCTGCGAAATCTTTAGCGCTGATGATGGACACAATTCCCGGCCCGTTACGGCCTGGCGAAGTTGATATAGGAAATCACTTCTACTTTATCGTTTATGACATTCCGGCGAACACTTCCATAATTCCCTCTGGAGCTACAAATATCGGAACTTTGGGTCAGAACTTCCAAGGTAAAAAGTTGGGCTATACGCCTCCTTGTTCGCAAGGGACAGGATTGAAGGAATACACCATCACAGCTTTTGCACTTTCAGAGAAGCTCAACCTCGATCCAACCCAAGCTACAGAATCTGCGCTCCTAAAAGCGGTTGAAGGAAAAGTCATTGCAAAGTCGGTGCTGGTTGGGAAATATCAACGTCCTTAGTTATTAGTTGAAGTTTCAACTATCCCTGATAGGGTAGAGCCATGATTGATT
>CAIRNW010000172.1 GCA_903879995.1 uncultured Bacteroidota bacterium | reverse complement strand
CTCTTTTAAAGGGCGTTATCTGCTGATTGACTTTTGGGCTAGCTGGTGTGGTCCTTGCCGTCAGGAAAATCCTAATGTGGTGAAAGTGTTCAATCAATACAAGGACAAAAATTTTCACAGTCTTGGTGTTTCCCTGGATCGTGCCGGTCAAAAGGATAAATGGATGAAAGCAATCCATGATGATAATCTGACTTGGTCCCATGTACGTGATCTTAAGTTTTGGGATAATGCTGTTTCCAAGCAGTACGGCATCCGTGCAATTCCTCAGAATTTGTTATTAGATCCTTCTGGAAAAATTATTGCCAAAAACTTACGCGGTGAGGCATTGGCAAAAAAGATGGAGGAATTGCTTGGGGGAAAATAGCAGAATGATTATTCCTGGAGTCCTGATTCGATCAAGCCTTCCAGTATTTCCAGTCCTTTTCGAATCGATGGATCTTCCTGAGTAGAAGCCGTTGAAGTGGTAGCGGGTTGTTGTGTGGCATACCAGATCATGGTCATGGCTATATAATCCTGCATGTCTTTACCCACATACACCGATTTCAACTCCATGATTTTATCATTGATCTGCTGAAGTGTTTTTCTGACTACCGCTTCGTCTTTGGGTTCCACCTTGATGCGGTAGGTTCTATCTCCAATTTGTGCAGCTATGGGTATTAATTCTGCCATGGGTTTATTCTCCTAGTTGAGCAATACAACGATCAATTTCTCGGATGTACTGATTGATTTTTTTCTCCATCTCTTTACGGTCCTGGTTCTCCAGCGATCCGCTACTCATTTTAAGAAGACCAATCTGTTCCTGCAATTGCGTTATCTGTCCCGTCAATGTCTCTTTTTCTTCAGTTGTGCAAGCTAATTGTTCACGCAAGGACTGGTTTTCTTCGCGCAGCTTTTGCTGAACCTGCACTAACTGCTGCAGTTTTTGTTGTATTCGTTCTAGATCGTGTTGAAGCGTACTCATTTTCTCAAATTAATACCCAGCTCTTTTTCAAGATTGGCCAGGATTTTATTCATCCACTCTTCAATTTCTTTATCGGTTAATGTTCTCTCCGCATGTTGGAAAGTAAAATTGACCGCCATGGATTTTTTATCAACGCCCAGCTTATCGCTCTCGAATATATCAAAGAGTTTGATATCCTGCAGGCTTTCGATTCGGATCTTTTGCACAGTAGATTGAATCTGTTCCCAGGTTAAGCTACGAGGCGCAATCAAGGCAAGGTCTCTTTGTACAGCAGGGAATCG
The DNA here is from genome assembly GCA_903879995.1 of uncultured Bacteroidota bacterium. GTDB lineage: Bacteria > Bacteroidota > Bacteroidia > Chitinophagales > Chitinophagaceae > JJ008. The sequence goes on along the minus strand of CAIRNW010000172.1, from coordinate 12,754 downwards.
AGGAATTTCTCGGATGTTGCGACGCTGTTGATGGGATTGCGTTGCTATCAAATTCCAATTTAGCTCAGCGTAGAAAACAGGTTGTTTGATTCCCATCTTCTCCAATATTTTGGGAGCCACTTCTCCGCCATAGCCAATGGGTTGTTTACCAAGGCACCAAGTAATTCCGTAGCGAATGGTTGCACTGGATTCCATTTCTTGCTCAGTACTATGAAGTCCTAAGCCTTTAAATAGGGACGCAACGGCTCCTTTGAGTGTGTAGAAATCTGATGGGGTAGCCCCTTGTCTCCAGCTGCTTTCTTGTTTTTGACCAGTGATCACTACACAACATCTTTCTGCTTCCTCAAATTGATCACTATCTTTTCGGTCGTATATTTTTCCAAATTCAAATAGCCGAAGATTTAAATTTCGGTGATTAAGATTATGCGCCACCACCTCTAATGCAGTTTCAAGAAGGCTGGGACGCAGGCAATTCAACTCAGCACTCAAGCTGTTGATCATAGTTACCAATCCCGGGCTGTTGTTGTAGTAGGCAGCATTGGTGATTGAGTTAGTCATCATCTCCTGAAATCCCATGCCCGCTAATTGGTTGGCAGTTTTCTCCTTCAAGGTTGCTTTCCAACCCTCGGGATCAATAGCAGGTGACAACTTAATCTGAGTAGGAATCTCAATATTATCAAGCCCATCAATACGAATAATCTCTTCAACAATATCAGCTTGTAAACTAATATCCGTTTTATGGGTGGGTACATTAACTGTAAATCCGGCTGCGTCCTCTTTTGTCCATTCGAATCCTAAACTGGTCAATATATTTTTTACAGCAGCAGGCGTGTATGCTTTACCACTGAGTTTAGCGAGCATGGACCAGCGTACGGCTACTGTTTTTTTAGGTTGTGGAGCAGGGTAGCAATCAATCAATGATCCCACCACTGTACCACCTGCTATCTCTGTAATTAATTGAACAGCTCTTTCCAATACTCGGACTGTGGCTTCTATATCAGTTCCTTTTTCAAATCGAGTGGCTGCGTCTGTTCGAAGTCCATGTCTGAATGAAGTTTTACGGATCGAGATCCCTTCAAAAAACGCACTTTCAATGAATAGGGAGCGTGTAGATTCTTTTACGCCGCTGTGAAGGCCCCCAAAAACACCAGCGATGCACATGCCTTCTTTTGCATTGCAAATCATCAAATCTTCCTGATTCAATTTACGTGAGTTACCATCTAACGTAACAAACTCAGTTCCGGCTGGAAGATTTTTTACAATAATTTGGTTCCCTGCAATCGTAGCTGCATCAAAAGCGTGAAGCGGTTGTCCTGTTTCGTGCTGGATATAATTGGTGATGTCTACAATATTATTGATAGGACGAACGCCAATAGCTTTTAATCTTTTTTGCAACCAGGCTGGAGAGGGCTCCACTTTAATTCCTTCAATAGAGATGCCTGAATAACGAGGGCAGGCTTGGGTATTTTCAACTGTAACCTGCACGGGAGCAGGTTGGTTGTTTTTTTGCAAAGAAGCAGAAGCAGGAAAAAGCGGAGCAATATTTTTATGTTCGTGATGGTTGATGTAGGCATATATATCGCGTGCTACCCCCCAGTGACTCATGGCATCCATGCGATTGGGAGTCAGACCAATCTCATAGATGATATCCTCATATAAGTTGAAATACTCCGAAGCAGGAGTGCCAGGAACTGCTGCTGCATCCAGGACCATAATTCCTGCATGACTGTCGCCCAATCCAATTTCGTCCTCCGCACAAATCATTCCATGACTTTCTTCTCCACGGATTTTTGCCACACGCATGGTTAGCGGTTCGCCTTGTGTTGGAAAAATAGTGGTACCCACGGGAGCCACGACTACTTTTTGACCAGCGGCAACATTAGGTGCTCCACAAACAATGGAAAGAAGTTGATCCTGACCGATATTAACTTTTGTGAGTGTTAGTTTATCTGCGTTGGGATGTTTAGTGGTGCTAATCACTTCTCCAATTACTAAACCTCGCAGACCTCCCTTTGCTTCTTCATACGCATGCATACTTTCTACTTCCAGTCCAATGGAGGTGAGCAATTGACTCAGCTTTTCAGGAGCTGGTTTTTCAGGCAGATAGTCGCAAAGCCATTTGTAGGAGAGAGTCATCTTCGAACCGAAATTTACTGGTTGCGAAGATAATGGAAAGGGGCTTGTTTACATTCGGTAACAAACTGCATTGATGTTCATCCCGGCACCTACCGAGGCAAACAAAACAATGTCCCCCTTTTCTAAGGAGTGCTCCTTCCAATGTCCTTTTCTGACCAGGTCTAAAAGGGTGGGTATAGTGGCTACTGAGCTATTTCCCAGTTTGTGTATGCTCATGGGCATGATGTGCTCAGGAATTTCTTTAAGGCCATAGAGGCGGAACAATCTCTTTATAATTCCTTCATCCATTTTTTCGTTGGCCTGGTGGATGAATACTTTTTTTACGGAGGTGATGGAAATGCCTGCTTTATCAAGGCAATCCTTCATGGCTGCTGGCACATGTTGCATGGCGTATTCATACACCTTGCGACCTTTCATTTTGATATAACGAACTCGGGGGTCCGCTTCCGGCAGGTTACTTTTTCCAAGAAATAGATAATAGGCTTCCTCGGTACAATGACTTTGCACACTCGCGGATAAGATACCTGGCCCAGCCGACTCGGCAGGTTTGGATTCTAAAATGGCGGCTCCAGCGCCATCAGAAAAAATCATACTATCCCGGTCAAACTGATCAACCACCCGACTTAATGTTTCCGTTCCAATGACCAATGCTTTTTTGGCTACTCCGGCTTTGATAAAGGCATCTGCCTGGATCACGCCCTGTAACCAACCGGGACAGCCAAATAAGATATCATAGGCAACACAAGAGGGATTTTGTATTCCCAGCTCATGCTTTACTCTTGAAGCCAATGCCGGAAGAATATCGGTTTGAATAGTATCCTTTACAACATTCCCAAAATTGTGTGCAACAATCAGCTGATCTAATTCCTCAGGGTTAATGCCACTTTCTTCTAAAGCCAATTTAGCGGCAGCCACGGCCATATCGGAGGCATTTACTTTTTCTTCGGCATAACGTCTTTCTTCTATACCTGTGATTTCTTTAAACTTTTCTACGATCTCGTTTCCATCTGCATCAATCTTTTTTTGATCCTCAGCGTAGAACGTTTGCGCAACAAATTCCTGGTTTGTTTTTATAACCGGAGGAATATAACAACCGGTACCTGTTATCACCGTTTGATTTGCCATACTTGTAAATATAGGGCCCTTTTGTAAGAACATTCGTTAGTGTCCATCACTAGCAAATATCTTCTTACTTTTAGGGCTCAAATTCATCCTATGTCTAACCAATTGCTGAAAGGAAAAAAAGGAATCATTTTTGGTGCACTTGACGAGCGTTCCATTGCCTGGAGAACGGCGCTTCGTTGTCAGGAAGAAGGGGCACAGTTAGTGTTGACAAATGCACCAGTGGCCCTGCGAATGGGAGAGATCAATAAATTGGCTGAGGCCTGTGGTAATGCACCTGTGATTGGGGCTGATGTAACCAATATGGATGATCTAAAAAATCTGTTTGAAAAATCCATGCAACATTTTGGAGGTAAGATTGATTTTGTGTTGCATTCCATCGGTATGAGTTTGAATGTACGGAAGGGTAAGCACTATACGGAAATGAACTACGAGTGGAATGGTAAAACATTGGATATTTCCGCTATGAGCTTGCATCGTGTATTACGCACGGCCTGGGATTTGGATGCCTTGAACGAATGGGGCAGTGTGGTGGCCTTGAGTTATATAGCTGCTCAACGTGTTTTTCCAGATTATAATGAAATGGCAGATGCCAAGGCACTCTTGGAAAGTGTAACACGCAGTTTTGGTTACCACTATGGTGTAAAAAGAAAAGTGAGAGTCAATACGGTTTCTCAATCTCCTACCCGAACTACCGCAGGTAGTGGAGTAAAGGGCTTTGATGGATTTATGAATTATGCCGAAGCAATGAGTCCACTGGGTAATGCGGGGGCAGACGATTGTGCTAATTACTGTATCACCTTATTCAGTGATATGACAAGATTTGTAACCATGCAAAATTTATTCCACGATGGTGGATTTAGTTTTACAGGCGTTACGCAAACAGTGATTGAGAAAATGGAAAAGTAATTTTCCGATTTGCTTAGTACTCGTCCTCGTTAAATAGAAAGTCGTCCTGCGTAGGATAATCAGGCCAAATGTCTTCGATGGTTTCGTAGACATCACCTTCGTCCTCTAATTCTTGTAAATTTTCTACGACCTCGATCGGGGCGCCAGATCGGATTGCGTAATCGATCAACTCATCTTTTGTAGCAGGCCATGGGGCATCTTCCAAAAACGAGGCCAACTCAAGTGTCCAAAACATAGTCCGATTTTTGCGCAAATGTAATCGGATTAGGTTATTTTCCAAATAACCTTTCTACAAGATCCCGTTTTGAGGGGATTTTGATAGTTTCGGGACATAATTATTACCCTTGTTAAAGGCTACCGGTATTTATAAGCAATATGGTACTGTGGAGGTGCTCCGCGGGTTAGACCTTGAGCTCAACAAGGGCCAATTGGTCACTATTGTGGGTCCATCGGGTTGTGGTAAAAGCACGCTCTTACATATTTTAGGAACATTGGATCGGGCCGACCAGGGGGTTGTGGAGTTAGATGGGGTAGATCTGGCTAGTCTCAATGGAACAGCATTGGCAAATTTCAGAAATCAAAAAATTGGTTTTGTTTTTCAGTTTCACCACTTACTTCCAGAGTTTACGGCCATTGAGAATGTGAGTATACCGGCTTGGATTGCCGGAAAAAAACGTTCTGAGGTAAAAAAAGCAGCCTCCGAATTATTAGAAAGACTGGGTTTGAAAGATCGTCTTACACACAAACCTGGAGAATTATCGGGTGGCGAACAGCAACGTGTGGCCGTAGCTCGGGCATTGATCAATCAGCCTTCTATTGTACTGGCAGATGAACCGACGGGTAATTTAGATGGAGTACATGCAAAAGAGTTGCATGCTTTATTCCATTCTCTCAAAAAAGAATTGGGACAAACTTTTCTGATTGTAACTCATAATGATGAGTTAGCAGCACAGAGCGATCGTATTCTTACGATGCGGGATGGAAAATTTTTGAATTAGCCGTTAATGCGGGGCTTCCAAGGTACTTCTGCTGCTCCTACTAGTTGGCCAATATAACGCGCCAGCACAAATAAATAATCACTCAGTCTGTTTAGATAGATGATCACTAAGGGCTCCACCTGAATTCCTTCATAACCCATGCGAACGCAGCAGCGCTCGGTTCTTCTGCAAATACAACGTAAAACATGGAGATGAGAAACGGTAGGATGACCCGCTGGGAGAATAAAACTTTTCATTTCCGGTAATTCAGCGGTCATCCGGTCAATTTCTTTCTCAAGTAATACTACATCATCTTGTCTAAGATCAGGTAATGCAAGTCCTGGCTCTTTTTCTGGATCGCAGGCCAAACAAGATCCCACGGTGAAAAGGCGATCTTGAATTTCGGCCAATATTTTTTTAGTGTGCTTGTCTTCAATTAAATCATGACAGACTCCCAGATAGGAGTTTAATTCATCAACGGTTCCATAGGCCTCGATACGAAGATGAGATTTGGGAACTTTTGTTCCACCAATCAAGGAAGTGGTGCCGTTATCCCCGGTTTTGGTATAGATTCTAAATGCCATTACACTGTTTCATTAAGGTTGCAAAAGTAATGTAACAATGGCGTTGACCGAAGGTTCGGTCCACTCTAAAAAAAATCAAGCGTGAACTGCCGACTTTGCAAAAAGAGGGTTTAGCTTATCTGTCTCAATTACACCATCTCTTAAACGAACAATACGGCGGGAATGATTGGCAATATCTTCCTCGTGCGTTACAATGACGATGGTGTTGCCATTTTGATAGATCTCTTCAAATATCTCCATGATTTCACCGGATGTGCGACTATCCAAGTTTCCGGTAGGTTCGTCTGCCAAAATAATAGATGGATCATTGACCAACGCACGGGCAATAGCTACACGCTGACATTGTCCACCCGATAATTCGTTGGGGCGGTGATGGCTGCGGTCTGTAAGTTTTACCAGTTCCAGCATCTGCATGGCCTTTTCCAGTCGTTCTTTCTTTTTCATACCAGCGTAGACCAAGGGGAGGGCTACGTTTTCAGCAGCGGTTAATCTTGGCAGCAGATTGAATTGCTGAAATACAAACCCAATTTCTTTATTTCTTACCTCGGCTAGGGCATCGTCCGCCATTTGACTTACATCGTTGTTATTGAGAACATAGCGACCTGCAGTGGGAGTGTCCAAGCAACCAATGATGTTCATGAGGGTGCTTTTTCCAGAGCCTGAAGGACCCATGAGGGCCACATATTCGTTCTTAAATATATCGAGGGACAGCCCTTTTAACACAGGTAATTCGTGTTTGCCCATGAAGTAACTTTTTTTGATTTCTTCCAAGTGAATAATGCTGGCTGCCATAAGCTGTTTTTGTAACGTGTTACAAAGATAACTGATCCCTTTTGCTATCTTCGCTCCCAATGGACAAGCAGAAGCAAATTGTGATGAGCGGTATACGCCCCACAGGGTATTTGCACCTTGGAAATTATTTTGGGGCGCTTCGCAATTATGTAAAAATGCAGGAAGTTTATCCCTGTTTTTTTATGGTGGCGGATTTACATTCATTAACTACACATCCAGATACCGCCGCACTTAAAGAGAATGTGCATCGTGTATTGGCAGAGAATATTGCTTGTGGACTCAATCCAGATTTGGTAGCCCTTTATTGTCAGAGCCATGTTCCTGAAACAGCTGAGCTTTATCTCTACCTGAATATGTTAGCCTATAAAGGCGAACTAGAGAAAACAGTAACATTCAAGGACAAGGCGCGTCTTCATCCTGAAAACGTGAATGCGGGATTATTAACCTATCCGGTTTTACAAACTGCGGATATTATCCTACACAGAGCTTCTTTGGTGCCTGTTGGAAAAGACCAGGAGCAACACTTGGAAATGGCCAGAAATTTTGTGCAGCGTTTCAATCATCGTTATGGCGAGGTATTTCCGGAGCCACAAGCTTTCAACTTTGGTAGTGAACTGGTAAAAGTGCCGAGTCTGGATGGCACCGGTAAAATGAGCAAAAGTGAAAATAATCTGGCTACACTTTACCTGGCTGATGATGATGAGACGATTCGTAAAAAAGTAATGAAGGCTAAAACGGATGCGGGCCCTACTGCGCCTAATACCCCTAAGCCTGATTATATTGAGAATCTTTTTTTATTAATGGAGCTGGTCAGTGAACCGGCTACTGTTAATTCATTTGAAGAGGCTTATCGGGGTTGTTCGATACGCTATGGAGATTTGAAAAAACAGCTGGCGGAGGATATGATTCGATTCATGGCTCCCATTCGTGAGAAAGCAGCAGCGCTTCAACAAGACAAAAGCTATTTGGAAAAGGTTATGAAACAAGGTGCTGAAAAGGCACGTGCCAGCGCAGCTGCTACAATGGAAATAGTTAGAAAAGCCATGGGGCTGAACTATTATTGATTTTTCCTACTTTTAACCCCCACCTAAAATTGGCTTCGGCCCCTCGGCATGGCAAAGGCAAAGAAACCCAAACATATTGCAATAGCTGGTAACATTGGAGCGGGTAAAACAACCCTCACCGAGCTACTCAGCAAACATTACAAATGGATTCCCCATTTTGAAGATGTTGACCATAATCCCTACCTCATGGATTTCTATGAGGATATGCCACGTTGGAGTTTCAATTTGCAGGTTTACTTTTTGAATAGTCGTCTCAAGCAGTTGGTGGAAATTCAGCAAGGAACGGAAACCGTTATACAGGATCGTACCATCTATGAAGATGCCAACATCTTTGCGCCCAACCTGCATGAGATGGGGTTGATGAGTAAACGAGATTTTGACAACTACTACAATTTCTTTCAAACCCTCAAAACATTAGTTCAGCCACCGGACCTGCTGATTTATCTGCAAGCTTCCGTCCCAACCTTAGTTGGTCAGATTCAAAAAAGAGGACGAGATTATGAGGAGAATATACGATTGGATTATCTCAAAAAACTGAATGAGTATTACAACAAGTGGATTGCTAATTATAAAGAGGGTAAGCTTTTAGTGATTGATGTGGACAAGATCAAATTTGCTGAACGTGAGGAAGACTTGGGCGAAATTATTAGCAAAGTTGACGGAGCTCTCTACGGATTATTCTAATAAACATTTAACCAGGCCCCGTTCTGTATTAAGGGATGCCTTGGTGATCTTGATTAATTGTTAGTATGAAATATCATCCACTGAATTCGGCACTGTTCACCGAAAACCGTCAGCGTTTTTCAAAAGCGTTACCTCCCCGAACATTGGCAATTTTTGTAAGTAACGATGCATTTCCCTCTAATGGAGACGCGTTGCATGCATTCAAACAGAATAGTGATTTGTATTGGCTTACCGGTATTGAGCAGGAAGAAACCATGGTGATATTGTTTCCGGATAATCCAGATCCAAAATTTCGTGAGGTGTTGGTCCTTGTTCGTCCTAATGAGCTAAAAGAAAAATGGGATGGCAGACAATTGCGTGTTAAAGAGGCGCAAACGATTAGTGGTATTCAAACGATTGTCTGGTTGGATAGCATCGATGCCTTGTTACAAGCCTGGGTGCATTTGGCAGATACTCTTTGCTTAGACAGTAATGAGAATGATCGTAAGGCTAGTTTAATCAGAACGCGTGAATATCGTTTCATTGAGGAAATGAAACAGCGCTACCCCTTGCATCAATATTGCCGCGCTGCAAAAATTATGCGTGAATTGCGCGCTATCAAAACGCCATTGGAGGTGGAGGTACTTGAAAAAGCTATTCATATTACTGAGCAAACTTTTCGACACCTGTTGGGATTTGTAAAGCCAGGTGTTATGGAATATCAGATCGAAGCGGAGATCTGGCATTCGTTTTTAAATCAACGGGCAACCGGACCTGCTTATCATAGTATCATTGCAAGTGGCGATCGTGCAAGGACCTTACATTACATAGCCAATAACCAGGAGTGTAAACCTGGAGAACTATTATTGATGGATTTTGGTGCTGAGTACGGGGGATATTGTGCAGACCTTACTCGAACAATTCCTGTAAGTGGAAAGTTTACGCGTCGTCAAAAGAATGTATATAATGCCTGTTTGCATTTGCATAATTATGCAAAGAGTATTTTAAAGCCCGGTATTTCTATTGTAGCGTATACTGATAAAATTGGCGAAGAAGCCACCCAACAGTTTTTGAAACTAGGGCTATTAAGAAAATCGGATGTAAAGAATGAGGATCCTGAGAACCGAGCGTATCGCAAATATCTTTACCATGGTATTTCCCACCATTTGGGAATTGATGTACACGATTTGGGTACTCGAACTGAACCCATCAAAGCGGGGATGGTATTTACCATTGAGCCCGGTATTTATATTGAGGAAGAACAAATGGGTATTCGAATTGAAAATAATGTGTGGATTACCAAGTCTGGTAATAAAGATTTGATGAAAAATATTCCTATCGAAGCTGAAGAAATTGAGGCCTTGATGAAAAAATAAATATGGTGAAGCAAATACCTAATCTGTTCACCTTGTTGAACCTGGTGTTTGGTTGTATGGCCTGCGTAGCTGCATTACAACCCGGCATCATTATGACAGCGGATAGCAATGGCCAACTCTATTATGATGTGCCCGAGCAAATTTGGATGGCTTCACTTTTTATATTGGCAAGTGCAGTTGTCGATTATGTTGATGGGCTGTTGGCGCGTTTATTAAAAGCCAGCTCTGCGATGGGCCGTGAATTAGATTCATTATCTGATGTGGTGAGTTTTGGAGTAGCGCCTTCTTTAATTCTCTATCAGTTTTTGCGTTTGTCCTGGGCGCAAGGGGAGCAAGCCTTGGATCAATCAGTTGTATTACTGTGGCCTGCCTTTTTATTGCCGGCTGCAGCGGCTTGGCGTTTAGCAAGATTTAACTTGAATCAGGCTACCAGTCAGTCCTCTTATTTCAACGGATTGCCTGTGCCTGCAGCGGGACTCTTTGTAGCTTCACTTCCACTGGTATACTGGGAAGTGAATCAGGCATGGGTGCCAGCGTTGCTGCTTAACGCAGTTTTTTTATATGGTGTGATTCTGGTATTGGCTGCACTGATGATTTCACAGATTCCCATCCTCGCTTTTAAATTCAATTCATTTTCCTGGAAAGAGAATAAACTTCGTTACGGAATTCTGATCATGTCAATTGTTTTGCTTCTGTTTTTACAATGGCTGGCTATTCCGCTTATCATAATGATCTATGTTCTCCTATCTTTGTTTTTTAAAAAGTTTTTTGCATGAGTTATATCGTCGAAATCAAAGTAATGCCGCACAAGGAACTCTTGGATCCGCAGGGTAAAGCCGTTCTGGGTGGTTTGTCTAATCTCGGTTTAGCCGGGGTTGCCGATGTGCGCGTGGGAAAGAATATAACACTGCAAATAGATGCAGATTCCGTAGCGGCTGCGGAAGCCATTGCAAAAGAAGCAGCTCAAAAATTATTGGCTAATCCAGTCATGGAATATTTTGAGATTCGTTGCGAAAAGGCCTGATTCAAATCTAAACCACGGCACGTGACGGTTATCGAACATACAGATTCTTCTCCGTCTAATTTATCTCCTTCTACATCGTTGTATTTGGTTCCTACGCCTATAGGTAACCTACGAGACATTACGCTTCGTGCATTGGATGTGCTGCAAGCGGTTGATGTAATTCTTGCTGAGGATACACGCACCAGTGCCGTTTTATTACAGCATTATAATATTCAAAAACCCGTTAGTCCTTATCACCAGCATAACGAACACAAGGTATTACAGCATTTGGTGGATCAACTCAAAAATGGCAAACGGATGGCCTTGATTACCGATGCCGGTACGCCGGGTATCTCAGATCCAGCTTTTTTATTAGTGCGTGCCTGTGTACAAGCGGGTGTTCAAGTAGAAACCTTACCAGGGGCTACGGCCTTTGTTCCTGCATTAGTAAATAGTGGCATCCCCTCCACTCGGTTTTGTTTTGAGGGATTCCTTCCGCTCAAAAAGGGCCGACAAACTTTATTAAAGGCATTGGCTGAGGAGGAGAGAACAATTATTCTTTACGAGTCCCCCCAGCGATTACTCAAGACACTGGAAGAATGTTGCATTTATTTTGGTGAAGATCGACGTTGTAGTGTAAGTCGAGAACTGTCTAAACGATTTGAAGAAAATTTTAGAGGAAGTATACGCGATTGTATAAATCATTTTTCTGTTGGCACTCTCAAAGGTGAGCTAGTGATTGTGCTAGCCGGGAAAACCTAATCAAAAAACCATTCAAGATGATACGACTACTGATTACACTAGGCTTTATGGGTTACACTTTTTTTGCAGTGGCGCAAACTGGTGCCTGGCAACAACGTGTAAATTATAAGATGGAAGTGGACATGAATGTCAATACCAACCGCTTTACAGGTACACAACGGTTGGACTATTGGAATAATTCTCCCGATACACTACGTCGTGTATTTTTTCATCTTTATTTTAACGCCTTTCGTCCGGGTAGCATGATGGATACCCGTAGTCGTAGACAAGGTACTATTCAGGTGGGTCGTGGTGCGGACTGGGATGGTCGGGTGAAAGACCGTATTGTTAATTTAAAGCCGGAGGAGTATGGAGAGCAAACGGTGAGGGTGCTTAAGATGAACGGCAGAGTACAACAGTTGAAGGAGCATGAAACAATTTTGGAAGTGGTGTTGGATAATCCAATTCTTCCTAAGAGTAAAGTGGTGTTTGATTTGCAGTTTGAAGGTCAAGTGCCTTTACAAATTCGCCGTAGCGGTCGGGATAATCCAAGTTCCAAGGTTCGTTATTCAATGAGTCAATGGTATCCCAAGATATGTGCCTATGATGAGGATGGCTGGCATCCGACTCCGTATGTTGGAAGGGAATTTTATGGAGTGTGGGGGAACTTTGATGTGAAAATTAGTATTGACAAGCGATACATACTTGGAGGCACGGGCTATTTGCAAAATCCGCAACAAATTGGTTATGGTTATGAGTTGCCCGGACAAACAGTAAACAGACCCGCTGGCGATAAACTAACCTGGCATTTTGTAGCACCGCAAGTACATGACTTTATGTGGGCAGCCGATCCCGAGTATATCCATCGTACTTTAAAAATTCGTGATAGCATCCCTGCCACTAAAACATCACCTGCACTCCCTGCACTAACTCTCCATTTATTGTATAAGCCTACAAATGAGAAAGCAGAAAACTGGGAAAAAATATTGCCGGATGCGGCACGTGCATTACCATTTATTGAAAAACATTTTGGTATCTATCCTTATAAGCAATATTCATTTGTTCATGGTGGAGATGGCGGTATGGAATACCCTATGTCTACTTTATTAATTGGACCTGGCGCTTGGTTACATGAGTGGATGCACAATTGGTATCAGGGGGTGTTGGCTACCAATGAATCATTGTATGCATGGATGGACGAAGGATTCACCACTTACGCAGAGGATCGCATCAGTGCTTTTTTACAAAACGATTCTTCATTTGCTCATGCCGGTTCTTATCGGGGGTACGTGAGTTTGGCTAAAAGTGGTCGTGAGGAACCCCTTACTACTCATGCTGACCATTTCAATACAAATGCGGCGTATGGAGCTGCGGCTTATTCTAAAGG
>CAIRNW010000171.1 GCA_903879995.1 uncultured Bacteroidota bacterium | reverse complement strand
GTTTCTTTCCAACCGAGTTAATCCCACTCGTGCCAATAATTTACTAGGCCAACTGCAAATCAGAGGACGCATCCAAGACGCGATCTATCGGGCTATTGGTGTTGATGAATAAGGACGCTGTGCTCATGAAGAAAATACTTTATCCACTTTATTTTCTTTTGGTATTCCTCTTGCTTGATGGAGGTGTTGGGTATATTTATCATCGAGTCCTTGCTGACAAATCAAAACTTCGAATCAAGAGTACGCGTTATCATCATGACCTTCGTTCTCAATTTTCCGGAATTGATCTTTGGGGTGATTTCAAACAGTCGTATCGAACTAATTCATTGGGATTTCGGGATCGGGATACGGGTACTATAGCATTAGTAACTACTTCCAAAAAACGGGTTGTATTTATTGGGGATTCGTTTACTGAGGGAGTTGGTGTTTCCTTTGACTCAAGTTTTGTGGGGAGAATTGCATCCACTTGGCAATCCCGCAATATAGAAGTGCTCAATGCCGGAGTAGTTACTTACTCACCTCGTTTATATTATTTGAAAATGAAAGAGTGGATAGAGAATCAGCATCTATCTTTTGATCACTTGGTGGTGATACTTGACAATGCTGATATCCAGGATGAAATTGTTTATGAAAAATGGACTCCAGGATTTTGGCACTATTCTACGTCTCTTAGTGTTTATGAAAAGGCACAAATTCGTTTTAATAAAATCATAACTCCTTCAATAAGTTGGGATCAGGAAGATTATTACAAGGAACGTGATAAGTGGCTGTACGAACCTGCTCTTTACCATAAATGGGCTAGCCGGGGATTTTCGTTGGCCTTACAGAACATAAAAAAGCTACAGCAATTATGTCTGTCTAATCAAAGAAAACTAACCTTGGTAATTTTTCCTCGCCCGGAGCAAATTCGCAGGGGAGCTGTATCGGATAGTTATGTGAAAGCCTGGACTAATTTTTGTAAGCAGGAGAAAATCCCATTGGTTAATCTGTACGGATATTTTATAGAAACCGATCCTGCGCAAGCTGCTCGCGTCATTCGTTCTTATTTTATACCTGGCGATGTACATTGGAATGATCAAGGACACCAACTAGTATCCAACGCCTTGCTCAATGAATTAAATATAAATTAGTTCTCCTTTCTCGGAGGCGTATTCCCACGCGGGCCGCGGGGTTGGTTTTGTGGAGGACGCTGCGGTCCGCGATTGGAGGGACCTGAAGTGCGTTGCGGGCCACCCGGTTTAATTCCGCTGTTATTATTGTTGCGAGGATTCCGCTGTTGTTGCTGCTGTTGTCTTTTCCGTTGTGCGGCGCGATCTAGTGTTTTAAGACTGAACTGTCCAACCAATTCCACAAATTCGGGTATATCCTCTTTGGGTTTGGATGAGGTAATTTCTACAGGTTCCAGTTCTTCCGGACGAACACCTTGCTTATTGAGTTCTTTTATTTTTCTTACACGCTCCAGGGTTAAAGGGTATTGTTTGTTGCTATCGGGCAATGTATACCACATTAGATTTTTGAAAATATCTTTCTTAATCAAGAATGCATTTCCTTTTGCAACCTGTAACACATCACAATTGTCAGGAAAATGCTGAAGCGCATCCAAATAGGTATCTAGTTCGTAATTCAAACAACATTTGAGACGGCCACACTGTCCACTCAACTTAGTTTGATTGATCGATAAATTTTGATAACGAGCCGCTGCTGTGTTGACAGATTTAAACTCAGTTAACCAGGTACTGCAACAGAGTTCTCGACCACAACTTCCAATTCCACCTACTTTACCGGCTTCCTGTCTGGCTCCAATTTGACGCATCTCAACTTTTACTTTGAACTCTGATGCGTACACTTTAATCAATTCACGAAAATCTACACGTCCATCGGCGATATAGAAGAAGGTAGCTTTACGACCATCTGCTTGCATCTCTACCTGGCTAATTTTCATATCCAGTCGGAGTTGCTTAGCAATGGCCCGGCTACGAATAACTGCTTCAGGTTCCCGTGCTTTATTTTGTTTGAGTAATTCAATATCCCGATCAGTCGCCAATCGCAATACCTTTTTCATTTCGGGATTATCTTCCTTAACACCTCTTTTTTTCAATTGCAAACGAACAATCTCTCCGGTGAGTGAAACTTCCCCTACATCAAATCCCCCCACGCCTTCAACGGCTATCAGATCACCTTTTTCAAATTGCTGTAAAGAGGGGTTGCGGAAAAAATCTTTGCGGGTGCCTTGGCTAAAACTTACTTCAATTACCCGGCATTGGCTGTCTGTGTCTACCAAAGGAAGATTACGTAACCAGTCATGCGCATTCATACGGTTACATCCGCCTGAACTACATCCACCGTTACTTTTACATCCATTTGGTTTTCCGCCAGTTGCGGTCCCACATCCAGAACAACTCATTCCAACAAAAGTACGGTATTGTCCTGAATGATGTGGTAGAGCTTGATTGTCAAGGCATGAAAGAGAATCTTGGCGTTTGCGTTTCTTTCTACATGGTAATGAGCCTGATCAATTTCACGCATCATAGCTTCTTGTTGTTCAAAACCGGCAATTCGGTTTAAGCGTACTGCAAAGTCTTTTTCTTTTTCACTAATCAATACATTTTCACCTTGAATTCTATAATGAACCGCTTGTTCCAGTAAATGATTGAAGTACCGTAGAAATTGTTTTTGCTTCTCCCTTCCCAGTTTGGCAACTTCTTCCACCCATTTAGTTTGGGCAACTGGACCTGTCTTTAAAATGGAATTCAACCAGTTTCTAACCAATTCTTGCCAATCTTCTTCGGCATGTTGTACCAGCATCAACGCTTCGCGGTAATTTCCATCTGCTAATGCTGCAATTTGTCGGGCAATTGCGGGAGCAGTTTTATTTCTTTCGATCAGCGCCTTTTCAATTACATCAGTTTCCAGCGCGGGCACTTTGATGAGTTGGCAACGACTCACAATGGTAGAGAGTATCCCACTCTCATTCTCACTCACCAGTATTAAAAGTGTTTGTGGTGGGGGTTCTTCAATTAATTTGAGAAGTTTATTTCCTTCGTTCCCCATCAACTCAGGTAGCCACAGGATTAAAATTTTCCAGGGGCTCTCAAAACTTTTCAGACTCAGCTTCCGCACAATATCGTTACACTCTTCGGCGGTAATTTTTCCTTGGCTATTATCTTTTTCTTTGATCAGTTCAATCCAGTCAAAAAGATTTCCATAGGGATGTTGTGTCATGAACTCCCGCCACTCTTTTATAAAATCAGTAGCAATGGGTTTTTCGCCAGGTTTTTTTGTAACGGTGGGGTAAGAAAAATGAATATCAGGATGAACCAGTTCACTGGCTTTTTTACAGGCTGCACAAACTCCACAAGGTGCAGCAAGATGATCAACAGTTGCTTTTTCACAAACCAGGTATTGGGCAAAAGAAATGGCAAGGGGCAAAGCGCCCGCACCTTCTTTTCCAAGAAAAAGAAGAGCATGACTAAGTCGGTTTTGTAATACCAACTCAGTTAATTGTTTTTTTAGTGGCTCCTGACCAATCAGTGAATCCCAGTTCATGGAAGGCGAATGTAGGGTATCCCTTCCCTAAATCAAAGGGCCATGCCCTTCAATTATTACAACTTATTGTAACCAGCGCGTAATCTCCTCGCTCATTGGGGTGGTGCGGGGAGAAAATGTTGCAATCAATTCTCCTTTTTCGTCCAGCAAAAATTTTCCAAAATTCCAGGTTACAGGGTCGTCCAGTTTTTTGGCCTTTGCCTGCTCTTTGAGGTATTTATATAACGGATGAACATCACCTCCTTTTACAGAAACCTTTGCAGCCATCGGAAAACTAACACCATAGTTAC
>CAIRNW010000170.1 GCA_903879995.1 uncultured Bacteroidota bacterium | reverse complement strand
CGTTTGCCCCCTGACTTGATTCTTGCCATGTGTAATTCAATTTTTGGCAAAGGTCAGCAGGCGGTGGGGGCTGGAATAGAATGGGGTTGCCCGGTGGCTTACCTTGCGCCTGCTTACGCCATTGGATAATAGCGTCTTGACTGTGATGTGTGTATCCATACCGTACATAATAACCCGGGGTTTGTCCGGGTTAATTTATGAATTACCGGTGGTACACTTTTGATGCAAACAGGTGGTACACTTTTGGTGATTAGTGACAGGGTCAGACGTCCGGAATGATACTAACATTTAGGGGGGCAAACCTCCGGAATGAGGGGGTCAGATAAAATCGGAACGGGGGGGCAGATTGACCGGAATTTACAGGGCTGGAATAGATGGGGTTTGGCGGGGGCTTACTTGAAAGAATACAAGGCGTACTCCTTCCCATCAGTTGCTATTGCCAATTTGTGAATTGACGAAACAGTAAAGTATCTTCGCCAAAATATTTCTTCATATTTGATCAGGTTTGGCGTTGAAATTTCAGCAACAATTTTACCATTACCGGTATCAATAATATACCAACAGCCATTGCCACCTCCTATTATGTTAAAATATTTTCCAACCAAATATCCCCTGCTGGGTGTCCCGCTTATTTTACATTTCCAAACAATATCTCCACTATTTTTACCAATACTGTAGAGGAAGCCATCTTCAGATGGGAAAAAAATTGAATTGCTGCAATAATTGATTTCTGATGTCAACATATCTCTAGGCAGAATACTTTTCCATAAAAACGAAAGATTCGCAAGATTGTAGCATATCAAATGTTCATTAAGTACGAAGTAAATTTTTTTAGAAGTACTGTCAATTTGAGGTTGTTTGGTAAAAGATATTCCATCTACGTTTCGTTTGGAAATCGTATCAATTTTCTCTATTTGCCAATTCTCTGCATTTACAAAAGTTATAGTAGATACTGTTAATCTGGAAGAAATCTCCTGCTCGGTTTTACAGAGCAGAAGATGCTTTAAAATTCCATTTTCTACTATTAAGGCTGGAGTTCTTATTACTTTCCTGCAACCTGCGGGGCTGCCTTCTCGATAGATAGTGTCGCAGTGTCCCGACAGACAATCGAATCGGCATACGAAAACTGCCTGATTGCTTTCATAGCAACTTTGAAATACATATCTTCCATATCCCTCCAGAAACTGTTCGCTGAAAGAACCGAATTTTTTTAACCACAGTTTTTTTCCTGTTTTCATATTTATAGCGAACGTGTGAGTGCCATTCGGTAAAACTAGAATAGAATCAAAAATATATGGTTTCAGATTATAGTAGAATGCGCTTAAGGAATCAATTTTGTCTGAATACCTCCAGGCCACACTGCCATCCAGGACAGAAAGTGCCAATAACTCTGAAGAACCGTTCGGCGAATTCTGAGAGACGATAATTTTATCATCAAAAAAGACAGGGTAGATAGTTTCAATCTGCAAATTTTTAAACGGGTTTGATTTCCAAACCAATTTTGGAGGAATCAAAACCCTTCTGCTGTCACAAGCCCAAAGAGCGAAAAAGAAAAGTAAAAAAAAAGTCCAGTTTTTCATTTGAGAGAAAAAAGCGGGCTTGCATTTGCAAACCCACTCTTTGAATGTTCTATTCAGGTAAGGAGGATTATTTCGGAACTCTGAATGCTATACCCGCATTTCCGTTAAATAAATCAACAAAAGCATCTTTTACAGGTTGTTGTGACCAAAACTGCTCCTGAAAATGATTTACTTTCTTTACTTCATAAGTTTTTACCGCTCCCTCCAACAACTGTTCTGATTTTGAAAGCAAGCCATCATGCGGTTCGTACTGGTAGTAAGTTATTGTTGTAGTTCGAGTACACGGATAGTCAAGTTGCATGCAGTATGAAAAGCAATATCCCTGAACCTGGGCATCAGGCTCTCCATAGCAGGTTTCACAACAGTCGTATTCCTCAACTATATCTTGATTGACTGCTGTGTAACCATCGGTTACGATGAGATTCCAGTAACCATTTAATCCTTGATGAACCATCTCACATTCAAGAAGTTCGGCTAATTCTTTGTCTCTTTTTCGTACCGCTTTTATACCCTCATAGATTGAATTTATTGATTTGCCAACGCCTTCCGCAATGCTTGAACCGGTTGGTTTTATAAATTTACCTACTGCCTCAGCAGCAGTTACAACTGATTGTACTATCCCATCAAGAAACGCTGCGTTTATTTCTGCTTGCCTGTCCCTGATTTCATCTTTGTAACATTCCAGGTACTCAGAATCGTTACCTTCCAAAACTGAATTTGAACGGGAGCCGAGTAAGCGAGTTAAAGTTAATGCATCTTCCGATTCATTTCCCCAAATTACTGCGCAGGGTACATCTGGCAGTCCCAAACTATTCATTACAGGGCTGTTTGGTAAATATTCCCTGTACTTCTGCTCATACAAGTTGACATCGCTTACCCATTTCTGGAACGCTTCAACGATTCTGCAAGCATTGCAATTGTTAGCATTTGACCTGAATGCTATAACCCTGTCAACTAACAACTGCATGTCGTTTTGACCATTTATGGGGAGCATTTTTTGCAAAACCTTTGAACCGTGGTTGGGTACGCCATCCAAGATTATTGCCGAGAGTTTGGTGTCAGGGGCATTTGCCATTTGGCGTAAAATGATACCTCCGCCATCATGACCTATCCCCAGAACATCATTGATATTACCTCCCAGCATTTCAGTGTTCATCTGGTTGGCAGAACCAGCTATCCCGTTGGTTTGAGGAGCATAATTGAATGTATTTACTTCGGTGAGTTTGTAACCTTCGACTTCGGCAGCCATGATGGCTTTATCCCATCGTGACGAAGTTGCCCCAATCCCACCAAGCCATAATACATTTCGATTTTGAGAATAAACAGTAATCGAAAACAAAAAACAGAAGAAACAAATATGATATTTCATTTTATTTTTTATTGAAAGGTGATAGTAAAATTGTCAAAAGAAGAATATTGTTGAATCCACATCGGGATATTCTTTTCCATTGACAAATATTTTGATTCGGTAAATGCCTGTTTTAAAACAGGTTGTTGTGCCGTACCGTCAAAGTTCAGCATGGAGCGTGATTGCATTTCACCGTTGCTTTCGTAGTAAAAATTTCCAACAGCAGTTTGCCGTACTTTATCAATAACCTGTACGCAATGAGAACCGTCAGGGTTATTTAATCGAATCGAAACAAGATTGTTTTCGTGATGCTGAACCAGCATCCCACTATCCCTCATCATGTTTATTCCTTGTGTAAACTCTGTGGTTGTTAAAGGTTTTCTACTGGCTACCATTTGTAAAATTTTTTGAACTGCCACAACGTCGCCTTCGTGGCTGGCTGTCCTGATAATATTGTTGGATTGGTCATAATACCGGGCAACTCCGTTTATAACCTCCAACTTGTGGTAATCTGGTTTGATGTAGCCATCAGCAGCATTGTTGGGATAAACAATGGGGTTTTCAGGTGACAATACGGTCATCGTAAACTGCTTGTCATTATCGGCTTTGTAGCAAGCCTGAACAGCAAACCTTTCCCTGTGGGGTAAAGCCATAATCCGGTCAATTTGAGAAAGTTCTTGCAGGTCAGAAGCATTTACAACACGAGCGGAGGTTGTAGTTTCCATTTCAAAACTTATGCTGACAACACAATTTAATTGGCTATACAGGTTTTTGTCCTGTTGAGAGGTTGAGTCTTTATTGCACCCTGCCCAAACATACAGGGTGGCAAGACCCAAACAAAAGAGGATTGTGACAGGAAAAATTTTTGAATTTAGCATCTGAAAAAGTTTATAAGGTGAAACAGTCAGAAAATTTATTGTGTAGTTCTACCAATTTTCATCCCTTTTCAGACTATTTCAGAGCATTTTCATCAGCCCAACGAACGCCTTCTCTTTCCTCGACTGTATCGTTGGAACAATCGAAATCGCTACTGATTTTGAGTTCGTTCTTTTGGCAGCCGAGTGCCAGAATAAGCATAATGAAAACCAAAAACTTTTGATACATAATAAAAAGATGAGATGTTTTAGTCAGGCTTTCACGTATCCTGACTCACGCCCTGATTCTTTTTAATGTGGTTTCAGG
>CAIRNW010000169.1 GCA_903879995.1 uncultured Bacteroidota bacterium | reverse complement strand
GGTGTTCACCTGGCTTACACATCCTAATAATTCGGCCCTACCCAAAGCCCCGCACGGCTTCGCCGTGACGGGCTTTTTACATGGATGCTTAGGAAAGCGAGCTTGCCACGCATCCAAATAAAAAGCCCCGCACTTCGTGCAGGACTTTATTTATTGTGCCCTTTGCTGGACGGAGTTCGAACGAAATAGCCAACGATATCTCAGTTATTTCAGAATAAATACTGTCAGCTTATGGTTTTACTAAAAGATTAATATGATGTTTGAGAGGCATAAAATAATCTTTTTGATTATAAGTATTAACACTTATTGGCTCAATACGTCCTATATGTTTTTTTAAATTCTAAATTTGTATCTACACAAAACTGCAATATGATTAAAACCAGCTTTTTCAATTTTATTCTTTTTTGCTTTTTTACTTCAGCTTCTGCTCAAAATGTAAATACTAATGCCTTACATTTTGACGGGATTGATGATGTAGTATCAACTGCCAGTAACATATCAGCTCTAAACATAACAGGAAATATCACAATTGAGACTTGGATTAAAATATCAAGTAATACAAGTGACTGGTCTCGAATTATAGGTAGGGGTGATAATACCAATAGAACTTACGGGTTGTGGATCGGAAATCCTACTTATCAAAATCGGATTCTTTGGCAAATATATGGTACAGGTACATTGCCAAATCTACAGTCTAGTACTACTTTGTCTTTAAATACTTGGTACCATATTGCCGTAACAAGATCCACTGGAGGCGATGCCAAAATGTATATAGATGGAGTGTTGGACTGTAGTTCAACAGGTAATACTGGTACGCCACACTCTACAACGTTTCCGACCAAAATAGGTTATGGAGATGCGCATGTATATTTTCCGGGTACAATAGATGAGGTTCGTATCTGGAATGTAGTTCGATCTGCAACAGAAATAAATGATTACAAGAATGTACAAATTTCTACTGCAACAGGACTAGTAGCAAGTTATCATTTTAATCAAGGTACAGCCAGCGGGTCAAATTCAGGAGTAACTACTTTAAATGATGCCTCAGGTAACAATTACAGCGGCACACTAAGTGGGTTTGCTCTTACCGGCTCTACTTCAAATTGGATTAGTTCCGGGGTTACACTACCGGTAGCTTGGCAATCCTTCACCGCAACTAAATACCCTAATACGGTAGAACTAAGTTGGTCTACGGCTAGTGAGCAAAACACCAAAGACTTTGAAGTGCAGTATAGCACCAATACACAGGACTGGTCGGCACTTGGAACTGTTGCTGCTGCAGGCAATAGTACAACTACCAAGAAATACAACTTTACGCACAACAGTCCTCTTAAAGGGAGTGCCTACAATTACTATCGCATCCAACAAAACGACCAGGACGGTAAATTCAGCTATAGTAAGATTGTAAGCATTATATATAATGAGCCAGGCCCTGATGTACAGCTGTATCCAAATCCTGTCAAGGACATCATTAACATTTACATGGCAGAATCGCAACAATTACGCCTAGTTAATATGGCTGGAGCCACAGTTTGGCAAGGATTTAAGACAGCAGGAAGAAGCCAGCTATCTGTTAGTCATTTGCCCAAAGGGGTATATATGCTACTTACAGTAAAAGGCCCGCAGCAAATTCTAATTCAATAAAAAAGTATAGTCCTAGTATATGAATCAACCTGAAATAAAAAAACAACCCTGGGTTACTCCAGCTATAGTTGAAATTAAAATGGATTTAATCAAGCAGCAAGAGGAAGAGATGCTTTATCAGCTGTTAACCTCTGAGGAGGGATTCAGATTGGTTACTGGTTCTTCCCCCTCTGACTACCGTCTTAAGGAAGATAAGCAAGACTTTGATGCGCTTGAGGTAGTAAACTCCATTAATGCCTATGATTTCGCATGGAAGGGTACTAATCAGAGAGAGTTTGGTTTTATGGCCCACGAGATCCAGGGTGTGCTTCCCTACATAGTTACAGGACAAAAAGATCAGGTAGATGAGAATGGTCAGCCCATAATACAACGTGTGAACTATGCTAAGCTTACACCTATTCTTCTTAAAGCAATAAAGCAGCAACAGGTGATGATTAAGAAGCTTCAGCAACAAATAGACGAGTTGGCAATTGTTCTAAGTTAGTTGAAATAGACGTAAGTCGACTCCAAGAGGGTTTTAAAATAATTATGGTCGCCAGATATTATTTCCAACGACCATAATTATTTTTTAAATATCAGTGCCCTCTCTTGGACGGAATTCGAACGAAATAGCAGAAGACATCTCTAACATATCAAAATGTGTACTATCGACTTTTTAGGGATACTTACAACTGCTTTACTGCCGTTACCAACGACTAGAATTTCGTAGTTTGATAAGAGAATGAGGATGCTTCAGAAAATAAAATAAAACAATCTGAAAATGCTAATTCTGATCGATATCCCAAAAGATGTTTTTTTCTTCTAAGGACATCTCACGCCTAGCCAGCTCCACGTTCAGACCTGCCCTAAGAAGCATATCCGCATATTTACTTTGAAACTGATAATCTGTAATGAAAAGAAAAATATGATTTCCGAAATATTTCTGACTGCCAGCCATTTTGTACTTTTCAAGATAGGCAGTTACAGATGGGGTACCAATGATTTTATCAATAATGGCAGGCGTCTCTTTTGAAGAAACGTTCTTTAACCAATACTTTCCTTTATATCCTACCTGAAAAATCAGATTTTCATTATTATCGTCCTTATGAAGAGCAGGCCTTGATTTAGGAGCTACTTTCCTTAAAAAGATATAAATACCACCCTCTTCTTCAATGATTTTTGACAGATCGGCAGTGAAGTCGTGGTCTAGTAAAATATGTTTGATGATATCATCAGGATCTTGCGGAATATTGGTTAGAAGCCTCATTATTGACCGCTTGACGGCTGTTCCTAAATGCAGCACAGGAAGAGAGAATAAAAAAGCACCCAAAAAACCTAAAACAGCATCACGCGGATTTGTAATATCAATGGCATGGATAAAGACCCCCAGAAGATATACTAGAACAACTGTGGTAGTAAATTTCAAAAATGTATTTCTCCAATAAAACATGAGCAAATGAAGCTAAGCATTATTTCGGATTTGAAAATTTGTTATTCTTTGTGATAAAAGATTAAAGAATATTTCGCTATGTTCAAGTAGTAGCTTTACATAAGTTTACTATACTTTTAGTTTTATTCTATTCGCTATTGCCTCGTTGTAAGTATCCCTAAAAAGCAGGAATTAGGAATTTGTAATTGGCTGATTTTCTTTTGTTTGCTTTAGTTTTTAAATGATTTTGAAAGCAATGGGTTAGCTTCGCTGATCCAGTATGTCCTATGAGGGGGCTACGAAAAAAAAGTCCCTGCTCGTTTTACTCGCATGTCTTTTTATTTGCCTGCTTAGGCCAGCAAGCTTGCCACGCATCCAAACAAAAAATCCCGCACTTTGTGCAGGACTTTTATGTTCGTGCCCTTTGCTGGACGGAGTTCGAACGAAATAATATTTGATATATCGATTACTTCAAACTGTATTCTGTCGGCTTATTAGGAATACTTAGGCAAGCTGGCAAAAACGCTGATTACAAAAAGCCAGGCCGCAGGCATGGAGTACTTGATGATTTACATTCATGCACACCTCATCGCGCGGTCATGCCAATGTAGTCCGCCAGTTTTGCATATCAAGGATAACTATTGGCCGGTCGGTAGGTCTGATGAATGGTGCTGCCGCTAGTCCCGCCGATCGAGGTCCCGCCGCCCGGAAGATGGATCAGGTTGTTAATGAACACGGCGCCTGTCACTCCATGCACTGGCGTGGGCATATCCGGCAGGTGGATCCAGGAGTTACTTACTGGAAGAAACACGTCGTGGCCGGGGAAGACGCCATGGGTTGCGTGTGCATTTCCCTCACCCCCGAAGACATGGATGAAGCCGTAGGCGACGATGGCGTTCACTCCACCGCGTGGCT
>CAIRNW010000168.1 GCA_903879995.1 uncultured Bacteroidota bacterium | reverse complement strand
CTCATGGTTTGTACTCGTAAATGTACACAGATATCGGGTATCCTCGATGCCTTCGGGGGAAGAAGCAGGTCTGATTTCCAGACGAAGATGCAGAGTATTATCCGGGAAAATTGCAGGTGCTTTTTCCGGCCACTCTACAAAACAAATCGCTCCGCTGTGCAGGATCTCTTCAATACCAGCATTTCTCGCCTCCTCGTAATCTTTAATTCGATACAAGTCTATATGAAAAACCGATTCGCCATCCTGGGTAACATATTCATTTACCAACGAAAAAGTAGGGCTGGAGGGTTGCGTTTTCACTTGGGCAGCCCGGCAGAGCGCAGCAATAAAGGTTGTTTTTCCTGTGCCCATAGGCGCATGAAAGGCAAATACGCGATGTGACCCCGCTTGTTCAAGAAACAAGCGTGCTGCTAGGTCTATGGTTGAAAGGGTAAACTGAAGTTCCATGGGTTATCAAACCAGGCAGCAATTTAGTACAGAACCGCTTGTTAGAGGCCATCTCCTTTCGGTAAATTTGCAGTATGGCAGTTACCAAATGGAAAGTGGGAGGAATGGATTGCAGTACCTGTGCCCTTAATATCCATCGATACCTGGATAAAGAGGGGATGAAAAATATACGGGTCAACTTTGCCACTGGTGATGTACAATTTGAACAAACGGGTACGCGTACGGAAGAATTTCTGGAAAAAGGAATAGAAAAGCTGGGCTACACCATTGAAGGAAAAAATAATACCCCATCCGCTACTGACCAACCCAAACGCTTTTCCCCACAACTCATTCGGTTTTTGATTTGCTTACCCCCTACGCTGCTTTTACTTTTTTCGCATACACTGGGAGGCTGGATACACCTTGGAAGCTGGCTACATAATCATTGGGTACAATTAGGACTCACGATTCCCGTGTATGCAATCGGCATGCACTTTTTTGGTGCCAGCGCTTGGAAAAGCATTCGTAACCGGATGCCCAACATGAATGTGTTGATTACACTAGGTGCTACGGCTGCATTTGGATACAGTTTATATGGAAGCCTAAGCGGACAGGCGGAGAATTTTATGTTCTATGAAACAGCAGCCACCATTATCACCCTGGTGTTTCTGGGCAACTACTTAGAAGACGCCTCCATCGCTTCAACACAAAAAGCGTTGCAACAATTGGTAAGATCACAAAAAGTGATGGCCACCATGATTGCATTTGATGATGAACATCATGAACAGTATTTCCCGGTAGAAAACACACAATTACACGTGGGTGATCTGATTTTAATAAAAACGGGCGAACAAGTACCTATTGATTGTAAAATCCTCTGGGGAGAGTTACACGTTAATGAATCGATCATCACCGGCGAATCCCTTCCTGTTCGCCGAATGGCCAAGGATAAATTAATTGGAGGAAGTTTAGTCACAGACGGAACCGTAAAAGCACAAGTCACCGCTACCGGAGAGGACACGGTACTGTCAGGTATCATACAATTAGTTAAAGAAGCACAAGGCTAAAAACCTCCTGTTCAACAATTAGCAGATCGTATCAGTGCCATTTTTATTCCTACCGTATTGGCAATAGCAGCAGG
>CAIRNW010000167.1 GCA_903879995.1 uncultured Bacteroidota bacterium | reverse complement strand
GTGAATAACCAACTGTGGAACGTTAAAAGAATTCTATAAAGACGGTTAATTTCTTAGGTTGGTCAGGTAAAAACAAATTAGAGGGTTGATAAATAAGAAACTATTCACTAAAAATCAACACCAAAAAGATTAGTAAAATTTAATAATTAAAAATATTCTACGCGGTTAAAAAAAATAAAACACTGATTATCAGATTAAAAAAAGTAATCCTGTTGTTTTTTTACTAATAACCTTTGTTTTTTATTTAACCATATTGGTTTAATTCACATTTCCACAGCCATAATAGTAATAAAGAATTTATAAATAAATAGAATATTATATAATACTATAAAGCGCAATAGATCATTTTTTATTGATTTGATTTATATTTTTTTTGTGTTGATTTTTGTAATCAACCATCAAAGAATGAATCACGCCGAAGAAATTGAATTAATTGAAAAGGGTTATCTCGATATTCAAATAGATCCATCCCTGGATTTGTTTCAAGAAATAGAAAAACTAAAGAAGGAAAAAAATGCAATTATTCTAGCGCACTATTACCAGGATGCGGATATTCAAGATATAGCCGATTATATTGGAGATAGTTTAGGATTAGCAAGAGAGGCAGAGAAAACAAATGCAGCCATTATAGTTTTTGCCGGCGTTCATTTTATGGCAGAAACTGCAAAAATTTTAAATCCCACCCGCAAAGTTTTATTACCTGATTTAAAAGCGGGGTGTTCATTAAGTGATAGTTGTCCTCCTGAATTATTTAAAAAGTTTAAAGAAAAATATCCTGATCATCTTGTTGTAAGTTATATCAACTGTAGTGCCGAAATAAAAGCACTCAGTGATGTAATTTGCACAAGCTCTAATGCACAAAAAATTGTAGAGAGCTTTCCTAAAGAACAACTACTCATATTTGCACCCGATAAAAATTTAGGAGCCTACATAAATAAAAAAACAGGACGCTCTATGGTGCTTTGGAACGGCGCCTGTATGGTGCATGAAATTTTTAGTTTAGAAAAAATAGTAAAATTAAAAACCCGATACCCAGCAGCAAAACTCATTGCGCATCCCGAATGTGAAGAATCAATTTTGCGCATCGCAGATATGGTAGGTTCAACCACCGAGTTATTGCGCTTTTCTCAATCAGACTCTTCTGAGGCGTATATCGTGGCAACAGAAGCAGGAATATTACACCAAATGGTAAAAAGTTCGCCCCAAAAAACTTTTATCCCCGCCCCTCCCAATAATAATTGTGCATGTAATGACTGTCCTCACATGAAGCGAAATACACTTGAAAAAATTTACACCTGTTTACTTAAAGAAAAACCTGAATTGGTGATGGACGAGTCTATTCGGCTTGCTGCAAAAAAGCCAATTGATAGGATGTTAGAAATAAGTAAACTTGCCGGACTATAAAACCCGCCGTCATGCTTTTTAAAGCGAACGATATTTTAAAATCATTATTACCCGGTAATTTATTTCCAACAAAACGAACACGCGAAATATTATCAATTAATCCCACTATTGAAACAGAGCGGAAGGATGCTATAAAAAGTGAAATTTCTTACTATCATTATACACCCGAAGATGTATTGGTAAAAAAAGATCTTTCAATCGAAGATCTTACTACCCTAAAATCCAATAACGGCGTTAGTTGGATAAATATTGACGGAATTATTAAAAAAGAAATCGAATCTCTCTGTGCTCATTTTGATGTACACTATCTCATTGCTGAAGATATATTAAGTATTGGCCAGCGACCAAAAACAGACGAGGTAGACACGGTATATTATTGTCTTTTAAACATGCTCTATTTTAATAAAGAAAAGCGTGTGGTAGAAGCAGAACAAATTAGCCTGATCTTAGGAGATTCTTTTATTATTAGCATACAAGAAGAAGCAGAGCGCGATGTTTTTAACCCCATTCGTATTAGGCTACAAGCACAAAAGAGCCAGCTAAGACACCGCGGCGCTGACTATTTATTATACAGCATGATCGACCTGATTGTCGATAATTACTTTCTTGTTATGGAGAGTCTCGGGGAAGAAATAGAACAACTGGAAGAAGAGGTTACACGCCGTAGCAACAAAAGAAGCCTTGCAAGAATTAATCAACTAAGAAAAGAGCTGATTGTTTTAAAACGAAATATTGCGCCCGTAAGAGACCTGATTGGATCCGTATTAAGAAGCGAGTCAGACCTTCTTAACGAAAGCACCACAAAGTATTTTAAAGATGTTTATGACCACATCACGCAAGCGTTTGACCTAAGCGAAAACTACCGCGACGTGATGATGAGCATACAAGATCTTTATTTAAGCAACGTAAATCTAAAGATGAACGAAGCCATGAAAATTATGGCAGTGGTTACAAGCTTATTAGCACCCGCAACCGTCATCGGCGGAGTGTTTGGAATGAACTTTGATAAAATTCCTTTTGCCCATAGCCCCGCCGGATTTTATATTGCCCTTGCCACAATGGTTGTGGCCCCCCTTTTTATGATCGTTTGGTTTAAACGAAGAGGGTTGATATAATAACTAAAAAAGCGAAGACTGTTCTGCCCGACCCGCCTGCGCCCAATTAAAAAAATCATTCTCTCTAAGACCGTCTGGCCGCACGGCGTTTCCTCGAATTGAATAAACCGTGTGGTAGTCCAGGTTTTCATCGGGAAGTAAATAGTTTAAAAACTCTCCCATTTCCTTTTCTTCCAAACCAGGCCTTATCCACTCTAGCGCTCTTTCTACCTGACAAAGCAGGGGCATTCGGTGTTTGTTTGGACCGACGTTGTGTATTTCTTTAAACACGTTATTTGCGGTGCGTGTAATAATACTAAACCTAGAATCATCGCTAGAAAAAATGGCGGGAATTAACAATGGTTCGCCCTCTTTAAGTTTAATATAATAGGGAATCTTTTTTTTAACCCCTGTTCGTTGTTGGTGTTCATACACTCCCTCCGCAATCATCAGACACCTGTTGTTATTATGCATATACCAAAAAGAGCCCCGGTCCATCAACTTTTCACTTCTTGCATTATACAAAGGGGTGGGTGTTTTAAACCAAGGTATAATACCCCACTCATAAACCCTGACACCAATCTGGTTGTTTTCATTAACCAACACTAAGCAGCGCGGGTTGGTGTGAGCCCCAATATGGGGCCTGTCCCGATCTGATTCCACCAATTCCCGGTTAATTTTTATCCCAGGAATATAGCGCGGCAACCCATCCGGACCCAACATAGATTTATATCCAATATCAACACACATCGAAAAACAAATTTCAATAATTAGTGGCGAACGAAAAAAATCAGACATAACGGTTTAAAGGACCCTAAACCGATTGACCGGTTGCCAGTCAAAAAAGACTGAGCCTGACCACGACGATATCCCAAGCGAACAGGGTGCTACAGAATAACCGTTGTAAAAGACGCTACACTGTAGTATTTGCAGGCGGGGCTTGGTTTAAACATCAAACCCCTCCAGATAATCCGGTCATGGCAGAAAAATACGGTTCCAATATTTGAAAGCCACTGACCAAAAACCTAACTTCCCAATAAATTTATCAGGATGAAAAACGCCCTACCGATTTTAGTGCTTTGTTTTATAGCCCTTATTACCACTTCAGTAGTATGGGGACAAGAATTTAAACCCAATCTAACACAGGGGGTAATGAAATATCAAGCGCTGCGCGATACGGAAATCGACCCCAATGCTGCACTGAGAGAACAGGGAATGAAGGACTGGAAACAAAAGCGCGACACCATTTTGGCTAAAGCAAAAAAACTATTGGATCAAAAAGATTATACCGGCGTTAACCAATTGCTTTTTCCCTACGACTATCTTGAGCCTGATGACGCAACCTTTTATGACTATTTAGGAAAGAGTTACTACTATGCAGGCTTGTTCCAGCCTGCACTGGATTGTTTTAAACTTTCTTACGAACAAAAGAAAAGCAACGAGCTCTTATTTTTTATTGGCCACTCCTATGAAAAAACCGGTAACGAAAAAGAGGCGCTAAAAATGTATAAGAAGGGAGCCAAAGAAGGCGTGGCTGCCTGCCAAGCCAAGCTCGCCGAATAATTAAAATACCAATAAGTGGGTATGGTATGATTGGGTGTCTTTTCTATTTTACTGCACGAACCCAAAACAAATACCATGCAAAAAAAACGATTCTCAATTTTATTGGTTCTTGCCCTTGCTCTATCCACCACTTTTGTGAGTGCTCAGGCTTATAAAAGTTCGTTGGGGTTGGCGGTAGATTTTGGTGGCGGAAGAACACTAGTTGGCCCAGGCTTCAAAACCTTTTTCTCTGAAAAAATGGGAGTAGCCGCGGAGATTGGTTTTTTGCAAGGTGCAGTAGGAATCACCGGACTTTTTCAACACCACGGCAATTTTCCCAACGCAAAGGGGTTGAAATTTATAGCCGGCGGAGGTAGCACCCTTGCATTTGCCAATGGCGGCGGTAGCGAGTTTTTGCTTCGCGCCACCACCGGACTAGATTACAAAATTGATAAAGCCCCACTCGCCATGAATTTTGAATGGCGTCCCACCTTTTCTTTAAGTCCGGGTGGCGGCATCATTCCGGGAAGATTTGGATTTGGAATACGCTACGTATTAAAATAGTGCTGATCATAAACCAATCCCAACAAAAAACCCCCGAGTTTGGGGGTTTTTTATGGTCCAAAAAATTTCGGGAAGTGCTAATCACACTTTTTATCTTCCTCACAGGCGCTCAACACGGTTTTAGCCGAAGAGGCGGTTACCTCCTGACAATACACATTATTTTTTAGCATTCCTGCTTGAAAAATAAGTTGGATGTAATACGTTTTTCCGGCTTCAACATCAATGGTAATTCTTTCTGCTTTTTCTTTTGATTTTGATCCGGTGAACTGAACAGAAAAACTATGTTCACCCGCAGACACTTCATGAATCGAATAACGTTTGTTGTTAAGCTTACAAACCAGCTTATCATCAATGAAAGTAGTAAAGGGTCCTGCTGATCCGGCAAAACCAGTAGACCTGATAAAGTAAACCTTTCCTGTATTTGATTGAGAAAAGGCTTGCGCCGTTCCAATGAGCAACGCAAAAGCAAGGAACAAGAATTTTGTGTATTTCATAGAAATAATTTTTCTTAAAATACACGAACCCTAAAAACTACAACTACCTAATCGTGGGTATTTTTAAAACCAATCAGCTATTATTGTGGCTACCGTCACAATAGGGCGGGTTCTTGGTTTTCTTACACTGACACAACCAAACCTCTTTGGTTTCTTCTGCAGTAAATCGTTGGCTTGCAAAGGGGTTCCCCTCAATCTTTTTATGACGGCCGTCACAGAATGGCTGTTTCTCGCTTAACCCGCACGTGCACCAAGCGTAGGTTTTACCCGCTTCTACAGCTACACAACAAGGTTGATTGGCGGCGGCTTTCGGAAAGCCCTCATTGGGTATCATTTCTTCCATGGTTGAAAATCTTTTTTTAATTGAACAGGCGTGAACAGAATTTCTCTATATCCGTTCCTTTCATACAACACGCCTAGCGTTTTTTTGTTTACTAAAACCAGATCACTATAGGCGGTATGGTCTCTTTTTTTCTCGGGATCATGATCTATTAACAACGAGTGTTTCCAAGTAACCCCATCATCTAAACTAACGCGAACCATCAAGCTGTCTCTTCGGTTGGCTGTAGCGGCATTTGAAAAAGCAAGCACAGCACGATTATCTTTCCAACCAATGTTTAAAATGCTACCCTGACAAACCGGATCGACCAGCGTGCTGTCAAAAAAAGTAGAGGCCCAGCGGCTTCCTCCATCTTCGCTGATTGAAACAATTCGCATTCTTTTATCTCCCCGCTGATTTCGACTATTCATCATTAAACGACTATTCGATAATTCTGCTGCTGTTGATTCGTTTCCGCCGGGTAAAACAACAGATTCGCTCAATGAAAATGTTTTTCCATGATCGTCAGAATAAAATCCATGTGCTCTGTAGTCTTCAAATCTACTCTTGGGGGCGCCCTCCGAGTGATTGGCGGCTACATAAATTCGTCCTTTATATTTTCCTTTCTCTAATTGCAACGCATGTCCGGGTGTATTTGCGTAAGAACGCCAGTCCTCTTCTTTTCCGTGTCGATGTGTTTGTTCTGAAATATTAACAGGCGCGCCCCAGGTTTTTCCGTTATCTGTTGAAGCAACATATAAAACCTTTCGTTCTCCCTTACCCTTTCTTACCTCGCCTTCGTGATTATTGCCTGTATTATAAAACAGAAATATTCTGCCTCCAGGATATGCAGGATCCAATACATCCACAACGGGAGCCGGGTTGCCGGCTTGTAGTGAATCAGCGTCAACAACCACCTGAATGCTTGACCAGCTATTTCCCCCGTCGGTACTGCGCTTCATCACAATATCAATGTTGCCAAAATCCCCCGAGTTATTAACACGCCCCTCGCAAAAGGCAAGCAAATCTCCGTTGGGCGCTTTTATAATGGCGGGAATCCGAAAGGTTGAGTAGTTGTCGTTGCCAGACCTAAACACAACGGATTGTGCACGCAAACAAGCAGTACCCGCTAAAAGGAGAATAAACAGCAACTTAATTTTTGTGAATAACTGCATAATAGTAAAATGAATAAAAGGGTGGAGAATTTGGGTAATTATGTCAAATTTGTCTTTGCTGAAGATAGTATAAACCACTTGCAAATGAAAAACATCATTATCAATTTATCCGTACTGCTATTGCTTGTAGCTTGTAAACAATCCAACATGGAAAAAACGCCTTATGCCTGGCCTTCTAACATTACTGCACCCAAGGCCGTTGAAAAATTGCGCACGATTGTGCAACATGGCGATACCATCACCGATGAGTATTATTGGTTGAACGACTTTTTTAAAAAAGGTCCGGATAGCACC
>CAIRNW010000166.1 GCA_903879995.1 uncultured Bacteroidota bacterium | reverse complement strand
GGACCTGCTATGATCACACATTTTTTAACCCCTGCAGGAAACTGTACGTTAGTGTTCCACCCTAAACTTCTAAATAAAATTGTCCAGAATATTCGTTGCACTAGTAAGGCTTTGGAACAAGATAGGAATTTATGAGAATTTGTTAATCAAAACTCACTTTTGAAAAAACATATTCTGTGATTTATCTTCAAGGTATCATGAAAAAATATTCAACCCCACTTTTACTATTGATGGTTTGGTCTACCATCACAACTACCTATGCACAAGTTCCCACCCCGCAACAAGGTCGTATAGTTCGTCATGAAAATTTTCCTTCGGCACACGTAACACCCAGAAACGTGGATGTTTGGTTACCTGCTCAATATGATCCACAAAAAAAATATGCGGTGTTGTATATGCAAGATGGTCAAATGCTTTTTGATAGCACCCTAACCTGGAATAAACAAGAATGGGGTGTAGATGAGACGCTTTCGCAACTCATGTTAGAGAATAAAATAAAGGATTGTATTGTAGTGGGCATCTGGAATGGAGGCCGGAGCAGGCATGCAGAGTATTTTCCTCAAAAACCATTTGAGTCACTTTCGGCCTCCCAACAAGAAATGGTATACAACGCATACAGAAGTAATGGGCAATCGATATTTTTTGGTATCCCCATCATGTCCGATCGCTATTTAAATTTTCTGACGCAGGAGTTAAAACCATTCATTGACAAAACGTATGCTACTAAAACAGACCGAAGTAACACATTCATTGCAGGGAGTAGCATGGGTGCCTTAATTTCTCTATACGCCATCTGTGAGTACCCTTCCATTTTTGGAGGTGCTGCATGTTTATCTACCCATTGGCCTGGTTTGTTCACGATGGAAAACAATCCAGTTCCCGGTGCCTTTTTTTCATATCTCGAACATTCACTCCCCTCACCCAACCGTCATCGCATCTACTTTGACCATGGCACCGAAACCTTAGATTCAATGTATGCTTCCTTACAAAAAAGTGTTGACCTAATTATGGCAAAAGGGGGGTATAAGAGTAAACAATGGCTAAGTCGCTCCTGGCCCGGGCAGGATCATTCTGAACGCTCCTGGAGAGGCCGCTTTGCTTTGCCGGCAAGCTTTTTATTGAAGAACTAACTGTAGTTCTTGGTACATCGCCATTTTGGTGGGAACTTTGCAGTCCCTTAAAAATTATTATTCTATGGATAAGCAAGTACCCAAAAGTGATGTTTCCTACAACGTCAATGATGTAAGCAAATGCCCATTTCACAATGGCACTTTGAAATCAGGTCATGGCGGAAGTGGAACTGGTAATCAGGACTGGTGGCCACATCAGTTAAAGCTGAATATTCTACGCCAACATTCGTCCCTCACCAATCCTATGGATCAGGATTTTGATTACAAAAAAGCATTTCAGGATTTGGATTACAAAGCATTGAAGAAAGACCTTGAAAAACTGATGACTGATTCACAAGAATGGTGGCCAGCTGATTTTGGTCATTATGGTCCATTTTTTATTCGTATGACCTGGCATAGTGCAGGTACCTACAGAACAGCTGATGGAAGAGGCGGTGGTGGAATGGGTCAGCAGCGTTTTGCGCCGTTGAACAGCTGGCCTGATAATACAAACCTTGATAAGGCAAGAAGATTATTGTGGCCGATCAAACAGAAATATGGAAATAAAATCTCATGGGCCGATTTAATGATTCTTGCTGGTAATGTTGCCTTAGAGTCCATGGGTTTCAAAACATTTGGTTTCTCAGGTGGAAGAGCGGATGTGTGGGAACCACAACAAGATGTGTATTGGGGAGCTGAAAAAAAATGGTTGGATGATCAACGCTACACGGGCGATCGGGAATTGGAAAATCCACTGGCCGCTGTGCAAATGGGATTGATCTATGTAAACCCTGAAGGTCCCAACGGAAATCCTGATCCAATTGCTGCAGCACGTGATATCCGCGAAACATTTGCGCGCATGG
>CAIRNW010000165.1 GCA_903879995.1 uncultured Bacteroidota bacterium | reverse complement strand
GTTTTTGTACCTTTCAAACTCATTTTTTCTCCCTAATAGTAAAATCAAAATTGATGACAGTCCTTTTGACATTCTTCAACGGACTGTTTCCAGCATGATACCTAAATCCATCAAAAAGCACACCATTACCTTTTGTATGTGGCACTCTTTGTATGATTTTCGGCGTTTCCCCCAAAGATGCTTTCGCACCCTTTTCATATACCTGATCGAAAAAAAAGGGATTTCTGTGGAGTGGTAAAATGATATCGATAGACTGTCTGATATTATAGTTTTTTCCTAAAGATAGTAGTACCTCGTAGTGCCCTGCTTTAAGGTGGGTAGGAATTTCTATAGAAGAGTCATGAAAATATTTTTCAAAAAGAATTGTATTAAGTCTTTTGATAGTTATTTTTTTTAGGGAGTAGTTTTGAGTGAAATAATCTGTGTGATACACGTTTATAGCTCCGGATGTTTGTTCCGTTATTTGCTTAGGAATCTGTATTTGGTAGTTGACTTTGGTTGGATTTAGTTTTAGTTGCTCCTGAGCTAGAATTGTTAAGCTGCCGCCAGCAGTAACTAGTAAACGATTGAATGTATCTAGTGCTGGCTTCTTATTTACGCGACGATGACCTAAATAATGGTATTGCAGTACCTGGCCATGGTCTCCCCACTTAATTATTGCATTATCGCTTACCAGGTAAATGCCAGTGGTAGGTGAGCAGAGAATCCAGTTGGCAATAAAATTATCAATGGCCTCCTCAATATTGTAATGGGCTATTGATTTAAAATCAGTTCCCACTATTTTGTATAATTCGATTTTGTTGCCTAGAAGAACAAAGAGTGTGTCATTACAACAAGTAAAATCATCAATATATCTAGGAAGGGATCTGTTATTTTCTACAGCGTGTTCACCCGTTTTGTCATAAATCTTAAATCCTTGTCCTTCATTATGGCAGATAAGCATATGGCCACTTTTTTCCACTTTTGGTATAAAGTTTGTAGTGCCAATTGAAGTATATGTATTGGTTTTTAAATCTAAAAGTCCAGCTCGATTGTAGAAACCAAAAAAGTATATTGAATCACCTGTTCGAAAGCAGTCATTAAAAAATCTTCCTGCGTTATTATCATTTGTAAAATTCCGTAGTAAGCTGAATTTATTTTTAGCAACTAAGTCTATTCCTCTAATCGACATGATATATGTACTATCGCCAATCGTTTTTATTTTTCGAAGACTACCTCTTCCATAGGTTTTTGAAGCACCTTTTGCAGCGTTCATGGATAAGTCACTTGGATGTACTTTTTTGAGTTGGTCATTATTATAATAAAAAAATTGGTTAAAGTTATTTGTTGCGGCCACTTCCATGTCTCCAATATCATAAGTTGAACTACAATTATTTTGAATAAATACACCATTATGTTTTGTGCCAATGTATAAACGATCTTTTAAGCTATCATAAAAAAGGCATTGTGAATAAAATCTTTTCGAAAAATCTTCAATTGGCTGGCGAACTGATGTTGTCACTACGCCCTGATCCTCTTGATGTGTGTTTCCTATTGCATAAAAAACTCTCTTACCCACTAATGTCATGTCCCAGATCGCTGGATTATTATTCAACCGCCAACTTAAATTTACTTTCCTGTTGGTAGGTTTTTCTGCTAATGTTATAAAGTTGCACATGTGATCACCGCCTATGATTAACGTATCATCATTTACCAATAGTGAGATGTAATTTTCATCATACTTAGGGTTCACCAGGTTTGTGAGCCCCGTTTCTTGAAATGAGTCCCCATTGTATTCTAATATGGATGATCTTGGATAGGTGATTAAGAAAATATTATTTTTATGGCCAGCTATATCCATGGGTATTTTCTTGGGATTTTCGTAACGAATTTTAGTTGTAATTAGCCCATTGATTCGGAAAACAGCATTAGTTGTTATGGCCCATATTTGGTTGTTTATATTTCTCAGTTTTTTTACTTCACTACCAGTTCCCAATTGGATTTTCTTTGCGATTTTTAGTGATTTATTATCTACAATATTTATCCAATTATTATTGGCTATGTAGATTAAATCATCAGTAAAGGCAATTTGTTTTACAGACCCAATAATTTTTGAAACTAATTGCTCTAATTTTTTACTAGTTGTATTTTTAATCGCTATGCCATTATCTGTTGCAATCCATATATGTCCCTCTTTGTCTTTAATTATCTGGTTGACGGACGAGGATGGAAGCCCTTTCTTCCCAGAAAATGTGGGTTGAAGATCAGCTGGTTGAGCCAATAAGCTGCCCTTGCTAATTAGGAAATATAGTATGACTGTAAGGAAAGCAAGCCATTTCTCGAGATGGGTATGCATAGTTTATTTAGGAATAGTTCCTTTTGGTTGAAGCCTGTTATGAAATTTCGGTTAATAATGAATGATTTATGTACCCGTAAAAAGTGCTCATCTAATTTTAATGCGATTGTTTTAAGAGTTTGAGAAGTCAGGTAAGTATTTCCCGATTTAAGTTGTATTTCAGCATAAGGGCCTTTTGCTTTGATATAGATTATGCTTGCTAATGCCAAGGGGACGCTTTTACCTTTAGCTTTAATGATCAAGTGTTGTTTTGCTGATCGCGCTATTTCCTGGTTGCATTGGTTGACGCAGGCTTTTAATTCTTTGGGATCTACGGGTTTTAATATGTAGTCAAAAGCTCTGTTTTTTATTGCTTTTATTGCGAATTCTGAAAAGGCTGTAACAAATATGATTTTAGTGGTACTTGGGATGTATTGAATCAAATCAAAACCAGATTTATTTTTTAATTGTATGTCCAAAAATAGAACTTCAAACTTTGTTGATTTCAATAACACCTTAGCTTCTTCCAAATTATCTGTGGTGGTTATGTCTGTTACTTCTTTTGCACAATATTTGCGAAGCAACATATGTAGGGTACTTCTTCCTGCATGCTCGTCATCTACGATAAGGACATTCATTTTTATAGATTTTACACTTTTGGGTTCAACAAGTTAATTTAAATAAATTTTTATGTCGTTCAATAAGTGATTCATCTTACTGCTTGTAATTGATTTAATTTACGGAAATCCAATTGTTTATATTAATTTTTCTTAAATTGCATATACCTTAATCCTGTGAAAATCTTATCCTATGGGCAAGATCACCCTGTTATTGATCGATGACCATAAACTTATTCGTGACTCTTGGTCAATCATCTTAAACGCTGATCCTCGTTTTGAAGTAATAGGCGAAACGAACGACGTTGATCAGGCGCTCTCCTTAGTCAAAAAGTTAAATCCGGACATCATACTCATGGATATCAACATGGTACCTGTGAATGGGTTCGATGCTACAAAAATCATACTTCGCGATGTGCCAGAAGCAAAGGTTGTAGCAATTTCTATGCACGCACTTCCTGCATATGCAAGAAGAATGTTTCAAATGGGTGCCAAAGGCTACGTTACTAAAAATTCCTCCAAGGATGAATTTGTAACTGCTATTTTGGAAGTAAAAGCAGGTAACAAATTTATCTGTGAGGAAATCAAAAATATTGTTGCTCAACAAGAGTTGGATGATGATGGCGGACACCCTGATATGAGTATGCTATCGAAACGAGAAATCGAGGTAGTACAACTTATAAAGGAAGGTCTCTCCTCAAAAGAAATTGCCAGAAGTCTGGACATTTCACTTAAAACCGTAGAGGTTCATCGATATAATATTCTTCGTAAGCTAAAACTCAAAAACACCGCATCGCTGGTGAATTTCATCAACGCACAAGGCTATTGATTGATACGTATAGAGTTAAGTCTTACCCTCTGTATTTAGTGCGTGGAGCGGCATTCATTGGACAGCCTTCACGGGGTGCCACACAGGAAGTCAGTAAACCTGTGATCAGTAGAAGTACTAGTAAGCTTGCGTAAATTCTTTGCATCATTTTTAGTTTCAATGCAAAACTAACAAATTTGGTATACCCTCTTGACAGCAGGGTTATTCGAGAATAAATTTAAGGTGAATCACTCATCTAAATCCTACCTTTACTCCTATGTTACAGCTTACCAAGCCATTGGCTTTCATTGATCTGGAAACAACCGGTGTCAATCTGGGCACTGATCGTATTGTTGAAATTGCAATTGTTAAAGTATTGGCCGATGGAACAAAAATCACCAAGCGGAAGTTAATTAATCCCGGAATTCCTATTCCTAAAGCATCGAGTGATGTTCATGGAATCACTGACCCAATGGTTAAAGATGCTCCTAGTTTTACCCAAGTGGCTCAGGAACTAAAGCAAATGCTTGATGGTTGTGATTTGGCGGGATATAACTCCAACCGCTTTGATATACCACTTTTAGTGGAAGAGTTTTTGCGTGCGCAGGTTGAATTTGATATGAAGGGGCGTCGTTTGCTTGATGTGCAGCAAATATTTTACAAAATGGAGCCCCGAACATTGTCAGCGGCCTACCAATTTTACTGTCAGAAATCGTTGGAAAATGCTCATAGCGCAGAGGCTGATGTAATTGCCACCGTTGAAATTTTAGAGGCGCAGGTGAATCGTTATCCCGAATTGGGAAGTTCGGTTGATGCAATATTGAAAGTTACCGGGGAGGAACCCATTATTGATTTTGCTCGAAGATTTGTATGGGAGAATGGAGTGGAAGTGTTCAATTTTGGTAAGTTCAAAGGAAAGCCTGTTGCCGAAGTATTGCGAGCAGAACCTCAATATTATGATTGGATGATGAAAGGAGATTTTCCGCAGCATACCAAGAATAAACTGACAGAGATCTACACGCGAGCCATGCTTCGAAAAAATGGATAAGCTTGTAATTATACCCACCTATAACGAGAAGGAGAATATTATTGCTATTCTCCAGGCTGTATTGTCCCTGCCTGGTGAATTTCACGTGTTGGTGGTCGATGATTCATCCCCCGACCAAACTGCTGATTTGGTGCGAGAGTTTTCACTGTCTTTTCCGGGTCGTTTGTTTTTAGAGGAGAGAAAAGGGAAGGGAGGACTAGGTACTGCCTATATACATGGATTTAAATGGGCACTGAAACGAAATTATGCTTTCTTATTTGAGATGGATGCTGATTTCTCGCACAATCCCAATGACCTGATTCGCTTGTATCAAGCCTGTGCGCAAGGTCAGGCTGATCTTGCGGTGGGTTCAAGATATGTCAAAGGAGGGGGTGTCATCAATTGGCCTTTTTCACGAATACTATTATCAAAGGGAGCTTCTTTATATACTCGGTTACTTACAAAAATGCGTGTGATGGATCCAACCGCCGGCTTTGTTTGCTACCGTTCTGCAGTGCTAGCGGGTATTAATCTGGACCGAATTCGATTTGTTGGTTATGCATTTCAGATTGAAATGAAATACGCGGCTTGGCAACTTGGATTTAAGATTAAAGAGGTCCCGATTATATTTCAAGACCGAACGCGCGGAAGTTCCAAGATGAATAAAGGGATCATCAAAGAGGGGGTTTTGGGAGTTTGGCGGCTGAGAAATTATGCTTCCTCCACCGATTACCGATCTGCTTAATCGATGTGCTAAATCATGCGAAAAGCTTATCTGCAACTACATGGTGCTGTACTTTTAGCCGGTTTTACGGGTATTTTGGGTCGTCTTATTACCCTTAATGAACTAATGATTGTATGTTATCGATTATTGTTTACTGCCATCACCATGTGGGTGATTTTTAGTTGGAGAAAGGCTATTCGGCCAATTCCTATTTCATTGCAATTAAAAATAGTATTGGCGGCTGTATTTGCTGCTACGCATTGGTTGACTTTTTATGGCTCAATTAAGTATGCAAACGTTTCCATCGCATTGGTATGCTTTG
Source organism: uncultured Bacteroidota bacterium (assembly GCA_903879995.1). Classification (GTDB taxonomy): domain Bacteria; phylum Bacteroidota; class Bacteroidia; order Chitinophagales; family Chitinophagaceae; genus JJ008. The sequence continues at coordinate 8,290 of CAIRNW010000165.1, read as the reverse complement.
CGCTGGTCAGTTTTTTTACTGCACTGCTTGAACCATTGATACTTCGTAAACAAATAAATCCAATAGAGCTTGTTTTAGGATTAATAACCTTACTTGGCGTTTATCTTATTTTCCATTTTGATACTCAATTCAAATGGGGGATTGGGCTGGGAGTTATATCAGCATTCTTTGCTGCACTTTTTCCAATTTTAAATCGAGAAATACTCAAGGAAACAAATGTAGAGACCTTGCTGGCTTGGCAACAGTCTTTTGGGTTCTTGTTTATTCTTTTATTAATACCCTTTTATAGTTTGGCCGTAGTTGATATTCGTTGGATTCCTACTTGGACAGATGCCGGATGGCTACTTGTTTTATCCTGGTTATGTTCAGTTTGGGCTTTTCAACTTTCCGGTGCGGCCTTGCAAAAATTATCCGCCTTTACCGTTAATCTGGCATTTAATTTAGAGCCAGTTTATGGTATTTTATTAGCCTTTGTAGTTTATAGGGAGGATCAATTATTAAGTAAGTGGTTTTATCTTGGTTTTTGCTTAATTATGGCTGCACTGCTTATACATATGTTATTGTTGCATCGAAAGAAAAAGCAAATGCTTGATCCCATACCTGTTAAAACTCAACAATAAATCCGATCGTTGGAATTGGAGTTCCCTCGTCATTTGATAAGATAAATGGAATTGCATTACTCCCGTTCAGTTGTACAGGTTGTCCATCGCGTGTTAAAAAAGCTGTGTTAGTTTGATTACGCTGAAAAGTAAACTGCGGAAATGCGGGGCTTTTGGCAACATACCAGTTGGTAACATCCAAGAATAAATTGAGGGTAAATTGTCTAAAATTCCATTTTTTATCGATGCGTAGGTCGCTTGCATGAAAGGCAGCCAGTCGCTGGCTATTTAAACGGGTATAATCTAATAAACCCGTTCCAAGACTTAAATAATTAAGTTGGGAAGCTGTTAAATCAAATGGGGTGAATGGGGCACCGCCTTGAAGCCTGAATTTTAGACCGATCTCCCAATTTCTTTTCAGCTTGTAACCTCCCAAAAACGAAACTAAATGGCGATTATCCCAGGCACTGGCAATTAATTTACCATCAACACCACTGTATTGACTATAAAATAAAGTATAAGAAAGGGTGGTGAAAAAACGTTTGGTGAGCTTTTGTTGGAAAAAAAGTTCAATACCTGCAGCATTTCCCTTACCCGTTGTAACAACATCCTCATTTCCTAATACTGAAAAATCACCTCCTAAATTGGCTAGAGAAATTCCATCTCTTACTGAAATTGGCACTTGCGAATATTTTTTATAAAAACCCTCGATGGTTAGTCGTGTGGTGGGGGCGGGCAGGTACTCGACGCCAGCTACATAATGAAGACTTTGTGTGTAATCGGCATCCTGGTTCGTGAATTTTCCACTATTGTCTGTGTGACTGAGTATGGTGTAAGGAGAAATTTTAAAGTAGTTGCCAACTGATGCATTGAGTGTCCATCGGTCAGTGACAGTGTAGGATGCGTTTATTCTACCTGATAAAGTTTTAAAGGGGTTATTTCCTGTTTTTGTGAAACTATTTAAATCTGTTCTCAAGCCGGCACTGAGGCTAAGCCTGTTTGCAAGTGCCCTTCTACTGATTTGAACAAATCCACCCGTTCTCCAAAAATTTATAGCACTGGCATATTTGACCGTTACGGCAGGTTGAATAAGGTTCCCGTTTAGATCCCTGAATTCTTGCCTAATACGTTGGAACGCGTTGTTATTACTTTTCACATACTGCATTACTATGCCATATGCTATTTTATAGTTTTGAAAGCTTCGATTCACATCCAGTCTTAGCTTATTTTCTATTTCCTGAGAAAATATCCCAGTTCTGCGTTTTGTTTCATTACCCAGTTGATTGCCATCAAACTTTTCAATATTGTTATCTAACATGCTTCTGCTTAGCGCAAGATTCCAATAGCCACGTGCAATCTGTTTCCTGAGGCTAACTCCCGTTGTGTAATTCCATTGGTTGATAGAGGGAGTTGCATCTAATACATATAGCTTTTCAGGAGTGGCCTCTCTCGGTTCTCCAAAACTGAAGTCGTCAATAGCCCCCAATCCTAAGAAAGTCAAGGTTAGTTTTTTATTTATCCGGTGTGTTATTTTGGTTTGAAAATCCCAATAGTTTGGTCTTATCGGTAAATCAATTGCTTTAAAAAGCAGTTGTAAGTACGAACGTCTTGCTGAGGCTAAAAATGTAGTTTTATTGGTTAGCGGTCCCTCCAGTGTAGTGGCTAATTCCGTTGCACTAAGCCTTACATTTCCTTGCATACGATTGGGGTTGCCATTGCGTTGCTTGAACTGAAACACGGAGGATAGTGCATTGTCGAAACGCGCATCGAAGGATGAAGTTGATAGTTTCACCTCCTCGATAAAACTGACATTAAGAATACCGGTAGGGCCACCGCCACTACCTTGTGTAGCAAAGTGATTGATTGTGGGAATCTCAATTCCATCCAGGTAATAAACATTTTCGTTGGGAGCTCCTCCACGTATGATGATATCGTTTCTGTAGCCTCCGACACTGCCGCTGGTTCCGCCCACACCCGGTAAGGCCTGAATAACTCTTGAAATATCAAAGTTTCCGCCTGGATTACTCCGTATTTCCTCAGCGGTAAGTTTCTGAACACTCAATGGAGTTTCCAAACTTGCTGCCACGGCAGTTTTACGATTTTTGACCTGCACCTCTTCTAAGATTTGTGTTTGAGGCTCCAGCTGTAAAGTAAGGTTTGGTTCATATCCAGACGTGAGAACCAAATTATATAGGTAGAGGGTAGAATAACCGACTGCTGAAATTTTAAGTGTGTACGTTTTTGGAGGAATCCCGGTAATCCTGAATTTTCCTGCTGTATCAGCAATTGCCCTCAGTGTGGTTCCATCTAACACCACGGTTGCCCCGGGAATAGCAGATAGTAAATTTTTATCGGTGACCGACCCGGAAAGGGTACCCTGGCCTTGTCCCAGGCTTATGAGCCAGGGTAAAATAAATGCAGCAAGGAGTAATATCTTTTTCATATAGAATTATCAGGGTATAACAAACAAAGGAATGAATGGTTTGGAGTAACTTTCCTGTACAATAATTTTTATGAAGAAAATTGTAATTGGTCTTTTAATTGGAGTAATACTTTTTTTTGATGCTTCGGCACAGAAGAAGCCGTTGGACCACACTGTATATGATTCCTGGCAAAGAATTGGTGAGCGATTGATCAGCCCAGATGGTAATTGGGCAGTTTTTGTGATTGAGTTACAGGAAGGAGACCCCACCCTTATTATTCGTTCCTTACTTGATAAAAAGGAAATAGCCTATCCACGCGGTACTTCGCCTCAATTGAGTTTCAATGGGCGATTTTTAATTTTCAAAATAAGGCCAACTTATGCTGCCCTCCGAGAAGCAAGAATCCGGAAGAAAAAGCCAGAAGATCTGCCAAAGGATTCACTTTGTATTGTTGAGTTAGGAGTTGGGGAGCGAAAAAGAATTCCTCATGTCAAGAACTTTAAAATGCCAGCTGAGGAGGAGGGCTTACTTGCTGTTCACTTAGAACCCACTGATAAAATTCAGGATAATTCCAAGGTGGCATCAACTTTACTACTGATGCAGCTTGATAATGGGGAGGAGAAAATTATTCCACGCGTCACTGAATATGAAGTAGCTGATGCTGGTGGATTTGTTGCTGGTGAGCAACTCAAAGATTCCAAAGATTCGCTAAGTGTAAATCAGGTTTTTTTATTTAATGGAAACAAGTCCAGTATCAAGGCAATCGCCAAAGGCGGAAATGATTTTCGCTCATTTGTTTTTTCACGGGATGGTCAGCAATTAGTTTTTGTTGCTGAGCGGGATGCTAGGCCTAAAGAATTATTGAAGTACTTCAAGCTTTACCATTATACAACTGCAGCGGATAGTGCAAGTATGCTAGTTGATCGGTATTCAGCAGGTATGAAACTAGGTTTTTCAGTAAGTGAATTTGGAAAACCCCGATTTAGTAAATCAGGACAACGACTTTTTTTCGGTACCGCTCCGATTCGTGCGGCAGCAGATACCATTTTGCCTGAGATAGATCAGGTAAAATTGGATATCTGGCACTACAATGATGATTATTTGCAAACACAACAGCTGTTTAATTTAAAAAGAGAGCTTGAAAAGAGTTATCTGGCTGCTTATAACTTTTCAACTCGCCAGACAATCCAGTTGGAAACACCCGAATTGTCGCAAGTGTATACTACCAGTGATGGAGATGCATCATACGGGTTTGTCATCTCAGATTGGGGGTATCGTATTTCCTCACAATGGACCGGTATGACTAAAAAGGATATTTACCGTATTCATCTCAACACGGGAGACACACAATTAGTCAAAAAAGCTATTTCGGGAGTAATACTGCCCGCTTCCGTGTCTCCCAGTGGAGCTGCCTTAGTTTGGTATGATTATACCCTTAAGCAGTATTTGTCATGGCATGATGGGAAAATACAGGTAATTACAAAAGCAATTCCTTTCCCATTATACGATGAAGACCATGATTCACCCGGGCCTGCTGATCCTTATGGAATTGCTGGTTGGTTATCTGGGGATACTACGTTGTTGATTTATGACCGATTTGATGCCTGGAAAGTGGATATCCGCGCAAAGGGGAGAGCTGTGAATTTTACAAAAGTTGGTCGAGTAAAGAAGGAAAACTTACGTTACGTCAAACTAGATCCTAAAGAAAAATATATACTAGAATCTCCACTTAGTTGCTGGCGATTTCAGCATCAGCAGGATAAATCCGCGGGAATTGCCTTAGCCATTGTCTCACAAGACAATCCATTAAATTGGAAATATCGTGAAGCAGGAGCATATACCTATGGCCAGCCATTAAAATCAAAAAAAGCAGCGGCGCTTTTATATACAAAGGAAAGATTTGATCTCTCACCAGATCTCCACGTATGGAAATGGGAAGAGCCTGCCGCGCTAACAAAGCTGAGTTCAATAAACCCTCAGCAAAGTGAATATACGTGGGGAACCGCTCGCTTGTACCATTGGAAAGCGATAAATGGGTTGCCGGCTAGTGGAGTACTATACTTACCAGAAAATTTTGATCCCAATAAAAAATATCCGCTCTTGCTTTATTTCTACGAGACTCATACTAACACCTTACACAGTTATATTCCCCCGGCACCAACTGGAAGTCGATTGAATATTTCATTCTATGTAAGCAGGGGATATGTTGTATTGAGTCCAGACATTCACTATACAATTGGTTATCCGGCTAAGAGTTGTTATGATTATGTAGTCAGTGCTGCCAAGCAACTCTCCAATGAATCATGGATTGATGCAAGAAATATCGGTATCCAGGGACAGAGTTGGGGAGGTATTCAAGTTGCACAATTGATCACAATGACCAATTTGTTCAAAGCGGCATGGGCAGGGGCGCCTGTTGCAAATATGACCAGCGCCTATGGAGGTATTCGCTGGGAGAGTGGCTTGAACCGGCAATTTCAGTATGAAATGACGCAAAGCAGAATCGGCGCTACACTTTGGCAACGACAGGATTTATATCTTAAAAATTCGCCGCTTTTTGGTGTCCCAAAAATATCAACCCCGTTAGTTATAATGGCTAATGATGCAGATGGTGCGGTACCTTGGTATCAGGGCATTGAGTTGTTTACCGCCATGCGGAGGTTAGGCAAGAAAGTTTGGATGCTTAATTACAATGGGGAGGCTCATAACCTACGTGAGAGAAAAAATCAAAAGGATATTTCGATACGTCAACAGCAATATTTTGATTGGCTATTGAAAGGTGAAAGGCCTGCACGTTGGCTCACTGAAGGAGTTCCTGCAATTAATAAGGGTAAAGATTTGGGGCTGGATCTTGTGGATTAGAGTTGTCGTTCCGCATCAAAACTCTCTAATTCCTTTGCCACTGCAGTTAGGAAAGTGGCGCCAAGACTCCCATCTACAATCCGATGATCGTAACTCATGCTCAGGTACATCATATGTCGAATGGCAATGCTATCTCCTGCAGGAGTCTCTACCACTACGGGCCGTTTTTTGATTGCTCCCACTGCTAAGATGGCAACCTGTGGTTGGTTGATAATCGGGGTACCCATCAACGATCCAAAGGTTCCAACGTTGGTGAGGGTAAAACTTCCATTTTGTGTATCGTCAGGTCTTAATTTTCCTTGACGAGCCGCATCGGCCAATTGGTTCACCTGTTTGGCCAGGCCTACCATATTGTATTGGTCCGCGTTGCGAATAACCGGTACAATTAAATTTCCAGAGGGTAATGCGGTAGCCATTCCAATATTGATATCTTTTTTCAGTATAATATTGGAACCTTCAAGTGAACAATTAATAAGCGGAAATTTTTTTATACATCTAACAATCGCCTCAATAAATAGTGGGGTATAAGTGATCTTGGTTCCTTCCCTTTTTTCAAAGTCTTTTTTCACTTTTTCGCGCCAAAGAACAAGATTTGTTACATCGGCTTCTGTAAAACTGGTTACATGCGGACTAGTTTGCTTACTCTTGACCATGTGATCTGCAATAAGCTTACGCATCCGATCCATTTCAATTATCTCAACATTGCCACTTAATACCGGAGATGGTGAGGAGAGGGCAGGAGCTGAAGGCTGTACACGAGTCAATGGAATGGATATTTCTTGAGAGGGAGCACTCGCTGGCTGTGTTCTGGTGGCAACGTATTGTAAAATGTCTTTTTTTGTTACGCGTCCTTCGCCACCGCTTCCTGGAATTTTTTCGAGCTCTGACATTGAAATACCTTCACTCGCTGCAATATTTAAAACCAATGGCGAATAAAAACGATTTCCGCCTATGGTGATTGGTTTTTGGGTAGCAGTAGCGGTGGCTGTAGCAATAGTTTGTTGCGTTACAGGTGGCGTGGGAGGTGCTGGCGCGCTTGCAACTGCCGGCTGATTAGCTGAAGTTTGAATTCGGGCTATGACTGTTCCTATAGGGACCACATCATTAACTGGAAATAATATTTCCTGGATAACGCCTGCTGCGGTGCTGGGAACTTCGCTGTCTACTTTATCCGTAGCAATTTCCAGGACTGTTTCATCTAGCGCTACTGTGTCGCCAGGTTGCTTGTGCCATTTTAGAATCGTGGCTTCCATTATACTTTCGCCAAGCTTAGGCATTACCAAATCAACTATTGCCATAGTAACGTTTTAAGTGCAGCAATCAAGAAGCAAAGGTACAAGTTTGCTGTTAATCCAACGATTCGGTTAGTATAAACTGTCGTAGCATGTTTAGCGCGCTAATTGCTGTTTGTTGGGTATTTCTTAATCGGTCAAAACCCAGCTGTAAGCAATGAGTTTTAATTGCTTTATTATTTGCTACGGCAATCCAAACAGTCCCCACAGGTTTAATTGCGGAGCCTCCATCTGGCCCCATGATTCCTGAAACTGCAATTGCATAACTGGTTTTTAGCTGTCTAAGTGCACCCCTTGCCATCTCTTGCACTGTTTGTTCACTCACTGCGCCCTGTGACGTGAGTGTTGATTCGTGTACACCAAGCAGATTCTCCTTAGTTTCATTGGCGTATGCCACAATGCTACCTTTAAAATAATTGGAAGAGCCGGGTATTGCGGTTAGCATACTGGCAATCAGACCACCTGTACAACTTTCCGCAGTACTAAGAGTTGATCCCCTCTCTTGCAATAATCGACCAACAACCATTTCCAGTTTTTCATCTTTATCAGTGACCAGGTGTTCTTTTACAGTAATCTTTAACTCCTTAAACTTTAATTCTATTTGTTGAAGAATAATTGATTCATCTGTGCCAGTTGCGGTTATTCTGAGTTTAACCATCCCATATTGCGGCAGGTATGCAAGTTTAAGATTTGTGTCAAGGGACGATTCAAAATCTATAAGCTTTTCAGCTAACATCGATTCTCCGATTCCAGCAGTCAATAATGTTCGATGAAGTATAGCAGGAGTTTTTAAATTTTTTTGCAGGTAAGGGATCACCGATCCTGTAAAAATGTCTTTCATTTCCTGCGGTACCCCGGGTAATGAGATATAAATCCGATTTCCCTTACTAAAAAGCATTCCGGGAGCGGTTCCCCTTGGGTTGTGCAAAATTGTACAATTATCAGGAACATCTGCTTGCTTTTGATTACGAGGTAATAATGCGCCTGGTCGTTTGTATACCTCATTGAAAAGACGCTCGATGTGCGCCAAGGTTTCCTGATCTCGTCTTAAGGTACCACCAAAATAATCGCAAAGTAAGGGTTTGGTTATATCGTCTGCAGTGGGACCTAACCC